>DASVHB010000558.1:0-2640 GCA_036379195.1 Pirellulales bacterium | reverse complement strand
CAGTTTTGATGGAATCGCGTGTTTTCGTTTCTTAGACCGGTTTTCTTACGGCAACTTCGGTGTTGCGGGCCAGTTTTGTTTGGAGATTTGAAGCCGCGGTGCTGCGCGACTGGGCAGTTTTGTCAGCGGCGGCGGCGCTTTGAATGACGAAGTGCCGATGCCTTCTCCGAAAGTTCCGTCGCGTCGACCATTCGCAGCGGCAGGCCATTGGCGTCAATGTGCAGCACCTCCGTGACGGTGCTACCTTTGGACATCGGAGCCATGCCTGCAAAAATCCAAACACGATCGACTCTTCGCACTCGATCTATGTGCTTGCCGAACGTGACTTGTGGCTAAAGGCGGGACTCGCTCCGCTCGGCCCACTCTACACGGATCGGCCCACCCCACGCCCCGCGCGCTACGCCAACAGCTTAGTTACCACCTGCCCGCCTACGTCGGTCAGGCGGAAATTGCGGCCCTGAAAACGGAAGGTGAGCCGCGTGTGGTCGAGCCCCAGCAGGTGTAAGATGGTGGCTTGCAGATCGTGAACGTGGACGCGGTCTTCGACGGCGTAAAAACCCAGCTCGTCGGTGAGGCCGATCGTTTGCCCCGGCTTGATGCCGCCGCCGGCCAGCCAGAGGCCGTAGCCGTCGATGTGGTGGTCGCGGCCGATCAGGTCGCGCGGCTCGCCCATCGGCGTGCGGCCGAACTCGCCGCCCCAAATCACCAACGTCTCGTCGAGCAGGCCCCGCTGCTTGAGGTCTTTGACCAGCGCCGCCGCCGGCCCGTCGGTCTCGCGGCAGCGGTCTTCCAGCGGCTTGCCCAGGTGCGTGTCGTTGTTGCCGTGATGGTCCCAGTCGGTGTGATAGAGCTGCACGAAGCGGACACCGCGCTCGACCAATCGCCGAGCGAGCAAGCAGTTGTTGGCGAACGAGGGCTTGCCCGGCTGCGCGCCGTAATCGGCCAAAGTCTGGGCCGTCTCGCCCGACAGCTCCATCAGCTCCGGCGCGCTCGACTGCATGCGATACGCCATTTCGTAGGCGGCGATGCGGGTGGCGATTTCCGGATCGCCCACGGCGTCGAGCCGCTGGCCGTTCAGGTCTTTGACGGCCGAAAAGAAATCTCGCTGCCGCCGGTCGTCGAAACCGGCGGGGCTCGACAGGTTCAAGATTGGCTCCGGTCCTTGCAAGAGCGGCACGCCTTGATACGTGGTCGGCAGAAAGCCGCTGCCCCACAAGGGCGCGCCGCCCCGCGGCCCGCGCGGTCCCGATTGCAGCACCACGAAGCCCGGCAGGTCTTGCGACTGGCTGCCAATGCCGTAGGTGATCCACGCGCCCATGCTGGGCAGGCCGAACCGCGGCGAGCCGGTGTTGGCAAACAGCTTGGCCGGACCGTGGTTGAACACGTCGGTGGCCATGCCGCGCACGATCGCCACGTCGTCGGCAATGGTGGCCAGTTCCGGCAACAGCTCGCTGATTTCCGCACCGCACTGCCCGTGGCGGGCGAACTTGCGCCGCGTGCCCAATAGCTTGGCGTCGCCTTTGATGAAGGCAAAGCGTTTGTTTTTGACGTACGATTCGGGCACGGTCTGGCCGTCGAGCTCTTGCAGCTTGGGTTTGTAGTCGAACAGTTCCAGTTGACTGGGCCCGCCGGCCATAAAAAGGTAGATGACGTGCTTGGCCCGCGCGGCAAAGTGGCCAGGCTTGGGCGCCAAGGGCGAATCGGCGGGCGTGGTGGAAGCCGCCTCCAGCCGCCCGTCGGCCAGCAAGCCCGCCAGCGCGACCGAGCCGAGGCCCAGCGCGCAATCCTGAAAGAAGTGCCGGCGGGTGCGCTGGAGCACGGCTGGCGCTTGGCCCTTTGCTTGGTCTTGGTCAATCAACATGTTGCCCAACCTCATCGCAGATTGAGTTGCCACGAAACTCCAAACCGGTCGTTGACCCAACCAAATTTGGTGCTAAAGCCATAATTGCCCAGCGGCATCAGAACGCCTCCGCCTTCCGAAAGCTGCTGGAACGCATGCTCGAGTTCCTCCTCACTTTCGCATTCGACGAAGAGCGAGATCGAAGGAGTAAACGTAAAGCCGTGCTTCATCGGGCTATCGATGCACCGCAGCTCATGCCCGGCCAAATTGAAGTCGGCTATTTTGACGGTGCCCTCGGCGCCGTGTTGGCCGGGACCATAGCGTTCGACATGAACGATTTTGGAACCTTTGAACAACGAGACATAGAAGTTCATCGCCGCTTCGGCGCTGCCTTCAAACATCAGGAAAGTTTTGATGGAATGTGGCATGAAGTTATTCGTCTTCCAGCACCGAAGGTGCGTCATTCGATAGCCCAGGGCGCAGCCCTGGGTTGCTCACGATTAATCATCGTCGTAAGCCCCAACGGGGCGTGATTCCATAAACGACGCTGAGCGGTGTATCAAGAATGGCGCCCCGTTGGGGCTTACGACAATATCATTGCGCTGCAAACCCAGGGCTGCGCCCTCGTTGTTCTACACATCTTTTGGCATATTCCACGCGAGAGTTGACATTGACAAGAACGGCAGTTTCGCAGGTCATGTTTCCTAAGCCCGCATGGGCAGCCTGGAAACCGACCTGCCAATCGCCCATTTCTGTCAACACCAAGTTCATCGGGAAATACACGAAAAGATGTGTAGAAC
>DASVHB010000557.1:0-4162 GCA_036379195.1 Pirellulales bacterium | reverse complement strand
ACGTCGGCCAACTGAAACAAAATGGCCGCCACCCCCTCGACCATCACCACCTCTTCCTGCTCGGCCGACAGGCCGCGCTCGGCCGCGCCCTCGACACGCAAGGTCTGCTCGCCCGCTTCGATCGGCACGGCGGTCAGCGTCACCTGCCCGGCCTGCTGGGCGGGCAGTTCGGCCAACGCCCAATGCACGCTGTTGGTCTCCGGATCGTACTCGCCCGAATTGTTGGCCCCGACAAACTGCATGCCCTTGGGCAGGTGTGTGACAAGCTGCACCTCTTTGGCCGGCGCCGTGCCGGGGTTGCTCACCGTCACGGTATAGGTGGCCTGCCGGTCGAGATAGCGCCGCTTCGGTCCTTGCATCGAGACTTCCAGTTGCGGAGCGACCACCAACAACTGGCTTTGCTTTTGGGCCTGCAACTGGCCATCGCCGCGGGCCAGAAGCTGGTTGATCACCTGGCCGGCCTTGACGGCGCTCATCGTCAGGTCGAGCTTGCGCGTTTCGCCCGGCTTCAGGTCGCCAATTTCATATTCCAGCTCGGCACCCGCCGGGTGATCGAGCTGTTCGGGAATGTTCTCGCTGAGCACCACGCCGGTGGCCTTGCCCGTGCCGGGATTCGACAACTTGATCGAGAAGGTCACGTTTTCTCCGACGAGCACTTCGCCCGGCACGCTCACGTCGAGGGCAAGCTGAGGCCGGGTCGAGCGTGTGCGGGCCGAAACCTGGCTGGCAAACGTCACGCTGGCCACGCTGCCAATCTCGCCTTCGGCGGTGGGCATCAGTTCCATTTCGACAATGGTCTCGTCGCCCGGCTTGAGCGTGCCGACGTTCCAGACCACGCGTCCCTCGGCGATGCTGGCCGCCTGCGGACGGGCATCGAGCAGCTCGGTGCCGTGGGGGATTTCATCGTGTACTTCGACGCCGTGGGCGGGCACTTCGCCCACGTTGCGCACCCGCAACGCGAAGATGGCCGGCTTGCCGATTTGGATTTCATCGGGGGCGCTTTTTTCGATGGTCAGCCAGGGCGCTTGCTCGCCTTCGAGCTGTTTTTCGCCCGGCCGCCCGTTGCCGACGACCGCGGCCGCCGGCTCGTTGGCCGAGGCAAATTGCACCGCGCCAGACTCGATCGGGCCGTCGCCGAAGGGGTCGATCGTCCGTTGGCCGCCAGCGTGACTGGGCCGGGCAGACGAATGCGGAGTTGCCGGCGACGAATGCGGAGTGCGGAGTGCGGAATGCGGAGTGGATTCTTCACGCGCCGGCACGCCTTCGGCGGGATACGCTGAGTAGTCACCCACGTCGCTGATCGTACCATCGGCGGAGCGCGCTTCGTCGGCATTGCCGGCGGCGAAGGGATCGCTTGCCTGCCCGCCATACACCGAGTGATCGTCGGGCGAATCGCCGCCGGCCGCGGTCTCGGGAAACAGCGCCGGGCCACGCGCGGCGGCAATGTTGCTTGATTCTGCGGAGGGTTGTTCTTCGGGCATCGTGCCGGCCGCATAGCGATCGGCGTAACGGTCGGCATAGCGATCGGCATAGCGGTCTTGCGGCGGATTTTCAGCCGGTGGACTGACGGTGCGTTTCGCCGCGCGGCTGCGCGAGGCTGCCGCGGTTTTGCCGGACTTCTTGGTCTTCTTTTTGGCCGGGGTTTTTTGGGCGGGCGCCTGTAGTTCCTGGGCTTGGGCCTCGGGCGCGGCGCGGTGGGCGTAAACAGCCAACAGCGCCACCGCCGACAATCCGGCCAGCGCCGAGGCGCGGACGAGCAACCGCTTCATCGGTCGAACTCCGAAAGAAAAACAGCGAAGTGATCGGTCGGCTGCCTCAAGCCGGCAGACGTGCAGGCCCTTGTTTTCGCAGGCCCAAGCCGGTTCGATCAGCCGCGGCGCAAGCGCTCGCACCGAGCGCCGCCCGCCTCTATCTTGGAGGGCGTAAATACCACAACCGTTCTTTTCGCGGAAGGGCAGCTTGCCGACCGCTTAACAAGCTGGACAAGCAGGGCGATCTGAGGCATTACGTCGGCGTCGTATGAATGACAGAAAAATTGTTGACAGAAAAATGAGTTAAGATAGGTTGGCGCCGGTTAGCGGCCGGAGTTGTCCACTATTTTTCTGTCATCAATCTTTCTGTCATCCCGATTAGGACTACCGCCTTCATCATCTTCGGCGAACGACGGCGGCATGAAATTGAAGACGAGCATCAGCGCGCCATCGCTCATCTCTTTTATCTCCGGCTCACCGTCTGGATCAAAGCCCGAGACGGTGATGGTCTTGACGACGGTCGCCTCGGCCGATGGCGCGGGGTTGTTGGCAGCAGGCCTGGCTTGATTCTGAGCACCACAGCCCGCCAATCCAATTGTGCAGAGCAGCGACGTGAAAAACTGTTTAATCATAAATTAGCCGGATTCGCTGAAGTCGATCGAACACCGAAGCTCGGTATTAACCTGGTCTTGGTGGCACAGCACCGTCAAAATATTTTACGGCGGCACCGCCTTGGTTCTTCGCAACTTGACGACCACGTCGCTCTTGCCGGGTGGAACAAGCACGTTGCGCCAGCGCGGCGAAGTGCAGCGCCCGCAGTGTGAAGGCCGTAGCATTCGATCCATGCCGCCCATCATACACGCTTTCGCCACGGGCTTCCTACGTATGCCGCAATTCCTATCCATCCGGCCCGGTGGCCGGGGCAGAGGCTTGCCGATGCCCCGGACGGACGCCACTTCTCACGGCGGCGAGCGGATGACAGAAAAATTGCTGACAGAAAAATGTGAAAGTCAAGCCGGCTCGACTCTCCATCGAGGCGGCAACCGTCATTTTTCTGTCATCAATCTTTCTGTCATTTGCTTTGTTGCCGGCGTTCTGCCTACCTCGCCAAGCACTCCACCAGGCGGTCAATCTCTTGCTTGCTGCGTTTCTCGGTCACGGCGACCAAAAAGCAATCGGCCAGGTCGGGGTACCAGCGGGCCAGCGACACGCCGGCGAAAAAGCCCGAGCGACCGGCTTGTTCTAACAGCGCCGGCACTTCGCAACGTCGGTCGCGGACGACAAATTCTTTGAACGTCGGCCGATCGAAGGCCAGGGCCAGGCGGCCCGCCGAGGTCAGCGACCGCGCGGCATAGCGGCTTTTTTGCAAGCAAAGCTCCGCCACCTCGCGCATGCCCCGCGGGCCCATCAGGGCCAGATAAATGGCCGCCCGTAAAGCGTACAAGCCTTGGTTCGTGCAAATGTTGCTGGTGGCCTTCTCGCGGCGAATGTGCTGCTCGCGCGTCTGCAGCGTCAATACCCAGCAGCGGCGACCGTGGCGATCGGTGGTTTGCCCGGCAATGCGACCGGGCATTCGCCGCACGAGCTCTTCGCGGCACGCCAAAATGCCCAGATAGGGGCCGCCGAACGCCATCGGACTGCCCAGCGATTGTCCCTCGGCCACCACCACGTCGGCGCCATAATCGCCCGGACGTTTTAACAGGCCGAGACTGATGGGATCGACCGACACGATGTATTTGGCGCCCGCCTGGTGGGCGATTTGGCCGATCGCTTCGACGTCTTCCAGGCAGCCAAAAAAGTTGGGGTTTTGGATGAGCACGCAAGCGGTCTGATCGTTAACCGCGGCGGCCAATTCGTCGGGCGAGACGGCGCCCTGCGGCGTACCGAGCGTGACCAACGCGACGCCCAGGTTGCCCAGATAGGTTTCGAGGATTTGGCGATATTCTGGGTGGACGCTGGCCGCCGTAACCACGCGCCGCCGCCCAACGCCAGCCAGACACATGAACACGGCTTCCGCCGCCGCGCTGCCGCCGTCGTACAGGCTGGCGTTCGACACGTCCATGCCGGTCAGCCGCGTGATGAGTGTCTGATACTCAAACGAAGCCTGCAAATTGCCCTGGCTGGCTTCAGCCTGATAAGGCGTATATGAAGTATAGAATTCGCCGCGCGAGGCGATGGCGTCGACGACGGCGGGAATAAAATGATCGTAGCTGCCGCCGCCCAAGAAGCAGACCCGCTCGCCCGCCGGCACGTTTTGCCGGGCAAGCTCATTCATGTGCGCGGTGAGTTCCAGCTCGGTTAAGGCCGGCGGCAAATTCAACGGGCGGCCCAGCCGCAGCTCGGCCGGCACCATCGCAAATAGCTCGTCGATGCTCGCCACGCCGATCGCGGCGAGCATGGTTTGTTGGTCT
>DASVHB010000556.1:0-2483 GCA_036379195.1 Pirellulales bacterium | reverse complement strand
GACCGATAGAAATGGCCGAGGTATTCGACGCTAGAATGGTTTCTTCGCCTAGCAGTGGCTCAATTCGCTGATAAAGCTCGGCTTTGACTTTGGGGTTTTCGACCACGGCCTCGATCACCAGGTCGCAGCCTTTGAATTCGGCGTCGACGCTGGTAGCGTTGACCAGCGGCGCGAACTTGAGCATCCGCTGCGGATCGGCGCCCTTGGTCTGCTTGTTGTAAGCAACCTCCTCTAGAATCTTTTGCACGCCGCCGGCCAGCGCCTGGGGCGCGGCGTCGGTAAGCGTGACCGGTATTTCGCGTTTGACGACGGCCGACGAAATGCCGGCACCCATGATGCCGGCCCCAAACACGCCGACCGATTTGATGTCTCGCGGCTTGGCGTCTGGGCTTTCGACCCCGGTATCTTTCTTGTTCCGATCGGTGAGGAAAAACACATTGATCAGCGCCCGGTTGATCGGCGTGCCGAACAGTCCGGCGAATCCTTCGGCCTCGGCCTGGCCGGCGGCATCGACATCGCCGCCTGCCGAGCCAAGCATCACCTCCAGCGCGGCCAGCGGCGCGGGATAATGCCCCTTGGTCTGCTGCTGGATATACGCCGATGCCGTGGCGCCCAGAAAACCCAGCTCCGTATCGTCGATGTCCAGCGGGCGGCTCCAAAGCTCGCGATCGGCCAGGTAGCTCTTGTTCTTCTGCTCGGCCCGCACCAGGGCGACCGCCGCCGCGTCGAGCCGCTCGCTGGGCACCAGATCGGAGACCAGGCCCATCTGCATGGCCGTGCGGCCGTCGATCGATTCACCGCCCGTGACCAGCTCGACCGCGTTGCCCAGGCCGACCACGCGCGGCGTGCGGGCGGTGCCTCCCCAGCCGGGAAACATGCCGAGCTTCACTTCCGGAAAGCCATATTGCGCCTTGGGGCTGGTGGTCATAATCCTCCGGTCGCACCAAATGGCCAGCTCGGCCCCGCCGCCCACGCATACGCCGTCGATCGCCGCGACCGTGACGAATGGACACTTCGAGAGCCGCTGGAATAGCTTACGGCCGCGGCTGGCCACCTCGATGGTCTGCTCGCGCGTGGGGTTTTTGGCCGCGGCGAACTCTCGCAAATCGGCCCCGGCGATAAAGATGCCCGACTTGGCCGAACGAATGATCAGCCCCGCCAGGTCCTTCCGCTGCTCGAGGGCCGTCAGGTGTTGTTCCAACTCGGCCAGCACCGACTGCGAAAGCACGTTCGCCCCTTTGCCGGGGGCGTCGAGCGTCAGCACAGCGATATCGGCTTCGGGCATCGACAACTGCATCGTCGGCGAATTGGCCATCTTCGATCTCTCCCTAATCGTTTTGTTCGCCTCTTCACACTGCCGCATACGGCGGAATATACTCCGCCATCGGTCGCCTATCCCCTATTCCTTAGCTTGAACACAGCATCTTATACCACAGCCGAGCGTATAGAGCACGGGGCGCGGCCCAAAAGAGCCGGGCGCCGCGGGCCGCTCTTAGCCGCTGGCTATGCAGCGCTCGCCACGCTGCTGGCCGCCACGTTCTGGGGCAAGTTTCAAGCCCAATCGCTGCCCAGCATCGCGCATGAACCGTGGGTGCTGAAGGTTTTGGCGGGGGCCTTGCTGCTGGCGCTGGCCGGTTGGCTGGCCATTGCTTGCTCGATCAACCGCGTGACCAACGCCATTGGCGTCGAAGGGCTGGCCATCATCGGGCTGTTCGCCGGGGCGCATTTTGCCGTTACGTTCGGCTCGATGATCGCCGGCAGCGCCGTCTATGCCTTGCTGGGGCCCTTTTCGGCTTTCATCACCGGCGTGGCCGACGTCGGCGTGCCCGCCTTGTTGATGGCGGCATTGGTGGTCTTGATTCCGCGGCCCGGCACGCTGATGCTCGCCTATCTCGCACAGTTTCTGCTCATGTGCGTCTTCGGCGGCAGCTTCGATCTGTTTCAACTGATTCCGGTGACCATCAGCATCGTGCTGGGCGAAAGCGCCTTGGCGCTCGCCGGCGCGACGACAAGCGACCTGCTGCGGCAGCCGGGCGACCGGCCGCCGCGCGGCGCGGTGGCCCACACGGCCCTGGCGATCGCGCTGGCCAAAGCCACCGCCGTGGTCGTGCAATATGCCATTTATATGGTGTTCTACCGCTTGTATTACTCCACCGGCTACATCGTCGCCATCGCCCTGATTCCCTATCTGGGCTATGGGGGCGTCGGCGCGGCGTTGGGCGTCAAGCTGGGATATCGGTTGCGGAGAGTCGCCCGATGAGCGCGGCGCTGCGCGTCGATTGCCTTTCGTTTACCTACGCCGGCCGCGCGCAGCCGTCGCTCATCGAAATCAGCGTGTCGATCGAGCCTGGCAGCCTGGTGTTGCTGGCGGGCCGGTCGGGTTCGGGTAAATCGACGTTGTTGCGGGCGATGGCCGGCCTCATTCCGCGTCACTCGGCCGGTGTGATGGGCGGTCGTGTTCTGCTGAGCACGCCGCCGAGATT
>DASVHB010000555.1:0-10792 GCA_036379195.1 Pirellulales bacterium | reverse complement strand
ATACCGATCGGGACGATTTGAGGTGGAAAACCCCATATCGGCTAAAGCTGCCGCCAAGCCCGACTGTAGACGATTCAAATAGTCGCCCACCGTTAGACCATGCCATTCCAGCGGAACCATCGGATAAATGGCCAATTGTCCTGGGGCATGAACCAGACATCCGCCACCGCGATTGACCCACCGCGGCTGAAGCTCTCGGCTTGCCAATTCGCCGCCACGGGCGCGGAGATGCCCGCGTGAACCGAGCCGCCCGATCGTGAGGGCCAGAGGGTGCTCGCAGAGGAGCAGGGTGATTTGCCCGTCGGCGCTACCGGCTGCCTCATAAACCAGCCGGTGCTGTAGAGCCAGGCAGGCCTCGAAATCGATCAGGCCGAGCAGGTGCGCAGCCAAAGCGGGCGTGCGTGCCGCGGAGATTGATCGGTTTTGAGACATAGCGTAAGTTTGCATCGTCGACTCGCCCTGCAAGCCGCGTGGCTTGAGTCGGGCCGAACGAGAGATTAAAAGACTTCATGGTAGTATGCTCGGTCCTACCGTTGGTCGCGAGATTATTTTAGCAGTTGGCTTGAAGCCGGAAAAGCGCAGTCCGCGGGAAGCATTGTTATGGCAAATCGGGGCAAAGCCAAGCCCGACCGCGAGCACGACAACGAGCGGCTGATCGCCCAGAATCGCCGCGCCCGCCACGAATATGAAGTGCTCGAAACACTTGAATGCGGCATTGCCTTGGTGGGCAGCGAGGTGAAGAGCCTGCGAACGGGCAAGCTCTCGATTGAGGAAGCCTATGGCCGAGTGAAAGGCGACGAGGTCTGGCTGGTGGGCTGCGACATTCCCGAGTATGCCCAGGCCAACCGCTTCAATCACGAGCCGCGTCGTCCGCGCAAGCTGCTCTTGCATCGCCGCGAAATCCGCAAGTTTGCCGGCAAAGCCTTTGAGCGAGGACTGACGCTGGTGCCGCTTAAGATGTATTTCAAGCGGGGGCGGGCCAAGGTGCTGATGGGTGTGTGCCGCGGGCGAAAACTGCACGACAAGCGCGAAAAGATCAAAAAGGCCGACGTGCAGCGCGATCTGGCCCGCGCCATGCGGCGGCAATAGTTCTCTTGGAAATGCCGGCCCGATGGTCTACGATCCAATTCAGCAGGACGGTAGCCCCGGCCGTTGAGGCCGGCTTTCGTCCGGTGCGTTCCAGATCGTTATCGCGGAATCGAAAGAACACGCAAGGACGCGACCCATGTCCATCACCCTCGAGTCCAAGGCCCCCGGTTGGCAGGCGACCGACGACCGATTGCCGGCATCCCTGGCCGACGACGATGCCATCGAGGAAATCGTCTATCGGCATGGGCGAAATTACGATTCCTATCTGGCCACCGACGCGGGGCGCGAGGTTTTTTGGTTGGGCGACGGTCAAGGGCTCGTTTCGCTGGTGCGCATCGGGCGCTTCTGGAAGGCGGGCGGCGGCCTGATCGCCGCGGAAGCGCGGCGCGCTGAACTACTGGCCGAGTTGGCCGACGAAGCCGAGCGGCGCCGCGCATGCCTATCGTTCTACAATATCGCCGAGGAAGACTTGCCGCTGTTCCGCCGCCAGGGCTTTCAGGCGACGAAGTTGGGCGAGGAGGCGGTGATTGATCTCGACGATTGGAATTGCCGCGGCAAGCCGTTTGAGTGGCTGCGCCGGCAGGCAAACTATGGTCGCCGCCACGGGCTGCGAATGGTCGAGTGCGTCCGCCCGCGAATGTCGCCCGACGACTGGCAGAGTGTCATGGCCGAGCTATCGCAGACGTCGGCGGCGTTTCTGGCGGCGAAGCCGCAAAGCGGCGAACTACGTTTTTTAGATGGCACGTTCGATCCCGAGCGACTGGGCCGGCGGCGCATCTTCGCCGCCCGGGCCGAAGAGGGCGGCGGCCGCACTGAGTGCTTTCTGGTTTGCAATCCATATCTCGATGGGTCGGGCTGGGCGTTTGAGATTTATCGTCAGCGCCCCGACGCCGTGCGCGGCGCCATTCCCTTCTTGATGCGGCAAGTGATCGGTGAGTTAAAACTGGAGGGCGCGCAGCGCGTATCGCTCTGCCTGGTGCCCGGCATGCGATGCAGCGAACCGTTGCCAGGCGATAGCCCGCTGGTGCGCCACGCGCTGACGATCGGTAGCCGATATTTCAATTTCATCTTCGACACGGCGGGGCTGTACCACTTCAAGAGCCGCTTCCGTCCGCGGTTCGAAGCTCGTTACCTATGCGCTCGGCCCGCCGTAACACTCGGTTCGGCCTGGGCACTCGTGCGGCTGCTGGGCGTGGTCGATTTCGATCCTGGCAAAGTCACGCGGACATTACTGCGCCGCTATAAGATTCGCCGTCGCCGCGCGACACTGGCACGCTACAGCGATTTGGCCGGTTGATGATCTCATTCAAGGGCGCCATAAATGCCGGAGTATTCATGGCTTGCTCCCCACCCCGCTCGTTGCGATGGTCTGTGAATGTTTGCTGGCCGTCCTCAGCCGCGCCCCCGAAGCCGCGGCGACTAGTGAACTCGCGGCCTGTGACTGCCTCGGGGCACTCGCGAGCCCAGCCAGCGCTGGAATGGCTCGCGCCTTTTTCCGCTTCGGCGGCCGATCGGCAGCCCTTTTGAAGCCGATGTGTTCGTCAGGCTCAGTTAATTCGGGCCACGTCTTATTCAGAACCGATCTTTGCCGTTGATGGACTCGTTCGGTGCTATCCATTTTAGCCTACTTGCTGACGGCGGCTGCGATGGCGCGATCGGAAATGTCCTTACGACACCAGGCGCCGTCCCAGCGGATGGCCTTCACGGCCGTGTACGCCTGTAGCTTGGCGGCGGCCACCGTCGAACCGAGCGCGGTGACCCCCAGCACGCGCCCCCCGTTGCTGATCACCTGCCCGGCGGCCGTGGCCGTGCCGGCGTGAAACACTTTGACATCGGGCACTTTGGCCGCCTGCTCCAACCCGCGGATCGGACGACCGGTTCGATACTTACCCGGATAACCTTCGCTGGCCATCACCACACACACCGACGGGCGCGGATCCCACACGGGCGGCGCGATCGAATCGAGCTTGCCGTCGATCGTTGCCTCGAGCACGTCGAGCAGATCGCTCTTCAGACGCATCAACAATGGTTGGCACTCGGGATCGCCAAAGCGCACGTTATACTCCAGCACTTTCGGTCCCTGGTTGGTCAGCATCAGCCCCGCGTAGAGCACGCCGCGAAATGGCCGCCGGGCGCGCTTCATGGCGTGTACCGTCGGCACCAACACGTGCTCTTCGACCCAGCGCAACGCGGCATCGCCGAGCACAGGCGTGGGACAATAAGCCCCCATGCCGCCGGTGTTCGGTCCGGTATCGCCATCGAAGGCGCGCTTGTGGTCTTGGCAGGGCGGCAGGGTGACGATGGTTTGTCCGTCGCTGATCGCCAGCACGCTGGCCTCCTGGCCATCGAGTCGTTCTTCGATGACGATCTGGTTGCCGGCCTCGCCAAATTCTTTCGCACGGGCGATGCGATCGACCGCGTCCAACGCCTCGCTTCGACCTGAGCAGACAATCACACCCTTGCCAGCCGCCAGGCCATCGGCCTTGACGACGACGGGCACGTCGTCGCGGTCACGCAGGAACGTGATCGCCCGATCGGCGGAGCGGAACACGCGGTAATCGGCGGTCGGCACGTCGGCGTGCCGGAGCAGGTTTTTGCAAAAGACCTTGCTGCCTTCCAGTTCGGCGGCTGATTTGGCGGGCCCGAACACGCGGAGCCTGGCCGCGGCAAAGGCATCGGCGATGCCCGCCGTCAGCGGCACTTCGGGCCCCACCACGGTCAAACCGACGTGGTTCTCCTGGGCGAATTTAATCAGCCGGGCGAAGTCGGAAGAGGGGATATCGACGTTCTCGGCGTCGGCCGCGGTGCCCGCGTTGCCCGGCGCCACAAAAACGCGATCGGCGCGCGGGCTTTGGGCGATTTTCCAGGCCAGCGCGTGCTCGCGCCCTCCGTTGCCGATGATCAATACGTTCATCGTTGCACGCTTGGGATAATGGCTAATAAGGCAGAGAATGATGGACACTCGGTGTGAGCCATCATTTTAGACGGCCGCGGTCAACGTGGCGAGCCTACCGGTCGTCGGGTAGGTGCTTTGTTCTGAGTTCGTGCCGAACCAAGTGCTTGTGGCCCGACGCGGTAGGTTAATCGGTGCTGGGCAGCGAGCGGTGAAAATGCACATGGCGCCAGCGGCCGGCCTGCCGCTGCCAAACGCGCGTTTCTTCGGTGGCCGCGGTCAGGGGCGTGCCGTCCGCGCCGATCTTTTGCACCAGCCGCACATAGCTGATCACCGCCGCATCGGCGCCCAGCCAGCGCAGGCGCGGCGATGCCATCGTCACCTGCCGCGGATCTTTCGCCGCTCCCAGCTCGAAGTAATAGCGATGGAACGGCATGCCAATGATTTGCTGTCCGCGGCCTTCGGGCTCGAAGGCCGACAACGTCGGATCGCAAAGGTCTTCGTAGGTCTGCCAATCAGCCGCCAAAATGCTTTCCAGCAACCGTTGATTTAGCGCCAGTAGTTCTTGCTCGGCGTCGCTCATGCGTCGAGAATCCCAAGTGTCACCAGTTTCTCGTGGCACTCGTCGCGCTCGCGAGAACGTTTCAGTTCAACCCACTCCGGCGGCTGCACGGCCATAAAATCATCGTTCGTGGCGCGCGGGCGACCTTCGGCCGCCAAACGCCGCATCAGACGCTCGACCAGCTCGCGATCGAGCCGCGTGAGAAACATGCCTTGCACGCGGTAATCGACAAATGCTTCCCACACCAGCGGGAACAACGGCCGCACGATCTGCTCGCCCACCGCCGTGGCGTACTGGCGAATCTCCCACTGAGCATGGCTGTCCATTCGCAGCGCCAGAAAGTGCAGCAGGTTGTGCAGGTCGATCTTCCAATAGGCTTCCGTGTAGGTCGACAGCGGCAAGTCTTTGCGGGCTTGCTCGCGGGCCACGCCCAGCTCAATCCGCCGCTCGTAAATCTGACGGGCCCGATCGAGCAATTCCGCCTCGGCCGCCGAAAGGTCATGGCCTAGATCGGCGGGCAAAGCATCGCCGCTGCCTTGCCGGTTGCTGGCGGCCTGGCTGCGCCACTGGTCGGCCGGCGTGCGCTGGGCCGCGTCGATCGCCAGCGAATAACGCGTGCTGTATTCGTTCACGTTGGCCGTGCGGTGGCGAATCCATTGCCGCCAGGTGTCCATCGGCACGCGCACCAGAAACTTCAGCTCGACCATTTCAAACGGCGTGGTGTGCCGGTGACGCAGCAGATAGCGGATCAGACCGCGATCGTCCGTTACTTGCCGCGTTCCCTCGCCATAGCTGACGCGGGCCGCTTGCACCACCGCCTGGTCGTCGCCCATCACATCCACCAGGCACACAAAGCCGTCGTCCAGCACAGAAAGCTTTTTCCAGCGGAGTTGTTCGACTTGGGCGGCGTTGGTCGGCATGCGCGAAGCTGGGCTTAAGAACGGGCGGAGGGAGAGTCAGTATAGCAAAAAGGCGACGACGACCAAGAAGCCCTAGCCGCGTCGGTGACGTTGTTTATAATTTCCCTTTTCCCTGCAGAGCCCGTGGCCGCGGTCGCCCAGCGATCGGACCGGCCTTTTTGTTTTTACGGACCTTTGAATGCCACCCGCCGAAGCCACGAGCGATGCCGCCCGGCTGACCGACGAAAAAGTGCTCGTGCTCGATTTTGGTTCGCAATACGCGCAGCTCATTGCCCGGCGTGTGCGCGAGCAGCGCGTCTACTGCGAGATCGTGCGGCATTCGATCACCGCCGACCGCGTGCGCGAGTTGGCCCCGCGCGGGTTGATTCTCTCGGGCGGCCCGGCCAGCGTCTACGAAGCGCAGGCGCCCAAGTGCGATCCCGAGTTGTTCCGGTTGGGCATTCCCGTGCTGGGCATTTGCTATGGCATGCAACTGGCCTGCGAAGTGCTCGGCGGCCGCGTCACCAGCGCGCCGGCGCGGGAATATGGCCGCGCGGCGCTGTATATCAACGGCTTCAGCGACTTGTTCGACGGCCTGCCCGCTGAAACGGAGGTCTGGATGAGCCACGGCGACCAGGTGACGCACGTGGCCGGCGATTTCGAGCCATTGGCGGCCACGCACACTTGCCCCATTGCCGCCGTCAAACATGCGACGCTGCCCGTCTACGGATTGCAGTTCCATCCCGAAGTCACACACACTCCGCTGGGCCAGCGGGTGTTGGAAAACTTCTTGTCGCGCGTGTGCGGCTGTCACGGGCGTTGGCAGCTCGGCGATTTCGCTCAAGAGGCCATTCAGCACATTCGCCGGCAGGTGGGCAACCGCCGCGTGATCTGCGGTCTTTCGGGCGGTGTCGATTCGTCGGTGGTGGCGGCCTTGCTCTACCAGGCCATCGGGCCGCAGCTTTCGTGCATTCTGGTCGACAACGGCCTGCTGCGCAAAGCCGAAGAAGAAACGGTCATCCGTGAGTTTTCCAGTCACTTTCAGACCGACCTACACGTGGTCAAGGCCGAAGATCGCTTTCTGGCGGCGCTGGCCGGCGTCACCGATCCGCAAGAAAAGCGCCGCCGCATCGGACGGGCATTCATCGACTGTTTTGCCGACGAGGCCGCCAAAATCGAAGGCGCCGAATTTCTGGCCCAGGGCACGCTCTATCCCGACGTAATCGAAAGCGGCGCCGCCGCCGATGGTCCCGCCGCCACGATTAAGCTACACCACAACGTAGGCGGCCTGCCCGAAGACCTCACCTTCAAGCTCATCGAGCCCCTGCGCGATTTGTTTAAAGACGAAGTCCGCCGGCTGGGTTTACAACTCGGGCTGCCGGAAGACATCGTCTGGCGCCATCCGTTTCCGGGCCCGGGGCTGGCGGTACGTTGCCTGGGCGAAGTGACACGGGAGCGGCTCGCGCGTCTCCGCGAAGCCGACGCCATTGTGATCGACGAGATCAAAGCCGCGGGATTATATCGTCAGACTTCGCAGACGTTCGCCGTGTTGCTGCCGGTGCAAAGCGTGGGGGTGATGGGCGACGCCCGCACCTATGAAGACGCGATCGCCGTCCGTTCGATCGACAGCGAAGATTTTATGACGGCTGACTGGAGCCGGTTGCCTTACGATCTGCTGGCCAGACTTTCGACGCGCATCATCAACGAGGTCAAGGGAGTCAACCGCGTGGTCTACGACATCAGCTCGAAACCACCCGCCACCATCGAGTGGGAATAAGCGCCCAACCCTGATCATAAACGTCTGATGGGTTTTGACAAAGGACAATGTCGGCGACCGCATCGCCCATCTTCTTATTTTTCTGCCGCCAATCTTTCTGTCATTCCTGCCACTTCGTGGGTTTCCGACGTCACCCGCAAAAAGAGCCGTTCCAGGTTTTCTTCGTCCGGCTTGATCTGCGTCAATACCACGCCGCCCGCCGCGGCCAAACGAAAGAATCCGGCGTTGTGCCAACCGGGCGGCGCAACAATCGTGGCCGTGGCGCTGTTGGCTGAGACCACCGCGATCCCGGCGTCGCGCAACGTCGCTAAAAAACTCTCGCCTGTGCCTTGCCAGGCGAGCTCGTAACGGTTGCCCACGTCGGCCCGCAGCGCGTCCATCGTGCCGGCGCGGACCACGCTGCCGCGGTCGAGCACCACGATTTGCCGGCAAAGCCGCTCGACATCGCCCAGCAAGTGCGTGCAAAGAATCAGGCTCTTGCCGGTTTCGGCGATCAAGTCTTCCAGCAGGCCCAGCATCGCCTCGCGGCCCGCGGGATCGAGGCCGTTGGTCGGCTCGTCGAGCAGCAGTAGTTGCGGATCATGCACCAGCGCGGCCGCCAGCTTCAGCCGCTGCACGTTGCCACTGGAATACTCTTCCAGGCGGCGATAGCGCAGCTCACCAAGGCCGACGTAACCAAGCACCTCGTGCGCCCGCCGCCGCGCATGCTGCCGCGGCATGCCGTACAACTCGCCCGAAAGCGTCACGAATTCGACGCCCCGCAACAACGGCACGGTGGCCGACGATTCGGGCATATAGCCGATCAAGCCGCGCACCCGCCGGCCGGCGCGTGCCAGTTCACAGCCGAGAATGGTGCCGTGTCCCGCATCGGGACGCACCAAACCGAGCAGAATCTTGAGCAGCGTCGATTTGCCGGCGCCGTTGTTTCCCACCAGCCCCACGGTGCCAGGCTCCAGCGTCAGCGTCACGTCTGCCAGCGCGCGCACCCGGCCGAAGTTGCGGCGGATGCCAACCAGTTCGACCAGCAAGATGGGTTTTCCCTTCCGACGTCTGTAGCGGACAGGCTCCGCGCCGTTCCGCGAACCTATGCGGTTTTCGCCAATAGCTCTTCAAGCAGCTTGGCCAGCAACGCTGGATTGTCCGACTCGACGATCCGCTGCACGCGCGTGGCGGGCACTTTCAACTTGCCGAGCGAGGCAGCCACCTGCGTCCATTTGCGTTCTCGGGCCTTGCCCTCGGCCAAATACAAATCGGTAACTTGTTCCCCCAGTTTCTGCAGCAAAATCGCATCCTGGTTGCGATAGTAGTTCTTGATGATCTTTTCTTGATACTTGGTTCGTTCCGCCATGAACTGCCTCGTGCTGTAAAGAATTGAGAACCGCCCGCCGCCGGCCCGGCAAAAAGGCATCTCACCGCTCTAATAGTTTACCGAAATCGGCCGGCGGGGGAATCTCCGCTGTCATCGGCTCGCCGTGGCGGCGAAAACAGTTGTTGACCCTGGTGTGCTCGTCGCTCGCTTTTAGGCAAATTCTCTCAAGATTTCCCCGGCGGCGGCGAAAATGGCCATAGCAGCCTGCCCCGGCTGATCTCCATTGGTGGAAAATCCGGGAACCGCGGCGTCGCGTGAAACTTTGCCGCAGACGGCTGGGTATTCTCTGCACCTCTACCTCGTTGCCGCCCAGGAACTTCAGCCATGAAAACCAGCCGTCGCACCATTTCGCTGCTCGCCACAGCCAGTTTGCTCGCCACAGCGAGTTTGTTCGGCACTGGGGGTGCCCGAGCCGCAACTGCCGCGGAAGCGCCTTTTGATTCGCTGCCCGCCCAAACCGTGGCGGTGGTCAAAATTGCCTCGCTCGACCGGTTTGCCGCCGGATTTCAAGAGCTGGTGACCTCTATCGGACCGCCCGCCACGATGGCCGGACCCGAGTTTTCCAAGGGCCTGAACGAAGCGTTTAAAATCGGCGCCGATAGCACGGCCGTCGATCGCACCAAACCGGTCTATGCCGCGGTGTTCGCCATCGAAGGGCAGCCGTCAGAGCCGGTGGCCTGGCTGGTTCAAACTTCCGACGAAGCCAAGCTTCGCCGCACGGTGCTGAAAGCCAGCGCCGACGGCGACCTGACCACCGAGAAGCGGCCCGATGGCTTTGAAAAAGTCATGGGAGGCGCCGTGTGGTATTTCGGACGGCGCGGCGACTGGGTCGTCTACACCCAAAACGAAGAAGTTGTCAAGCGCCTGACCTTCGACGCGGGGCAGCAACCGGCCCTCTCGTCGCTGGTCGAGTCGCGCGCTCACGATGTCCTAAACGAGGGCGACGCCGCGGTGTTTGTCAACATCGCTCAACTGATTGATCTCTATGGCGCTAAGCTCGACGAGGCCCGCGACAAGCTGCGCCGGCAGATTCAAATGTTGCCCAAAGAGTTTTTGGACAACGGTCTTAACCCCGAAGGCACCAAAAAGATGTATGGCGACGCGGCCGAAGTGGCCATCAACGCCGCCTACGACGGCCAGTGGGCGGCGGGCCGGTTGTCGTTCAGCGCGTCGGGGGTGAGTGCCGAATTGCTGTTGGGCGTCAAAGACGAAACGAATACCAGCGATCTAATCGCCGCGTATCCGCCCACCGGCTTCGACAGCCTGGGGCTGTTGCCCGCCGGCGCGGCGGTGTATTTCGGCTACACGCCGTACTCTGAGACCTTGGCCGACTGGCGGCGCGACTGGGCGAAGGCGGCCTATGGCTCCGATTCGCCGAATGCGCAAAAGCTGCTGGCGGCGATCGATACGCTCAGCCAGGCCGGCGTGACGACCAAGGTGGGCAGCCTTTCGCTTCCCTCGGGTCTGGAGACCGCGATGATCACCACCGCCATCAGCCAGGCGAAAGACGCCGAAAAGCTGCGCGCCGGCGAAAACGCCTATCAGCCCGCGGCCAACGATCTGAGCACGCCGCTCTTCACCCAGAGCACCAAGCTGCAGCCTGCCGCCGAAACCTACCAAAACCACTCGGTCGATTTGCTCACCACCCGCTTCGATTTCAAAGACGTCACCGATATGGGCCAGCAGATCGGCCAGAAGTTTGTGCAGAAGCTTTTCGGCGGCAATGAATTTCAGTCGCGGATGACCACCGTCGAAGGGCTGCTGGTCGAGGCCGGCGGCAACGACGCCAAGTATCTGCACGAACTGATCGACGGGCTGGCTTCGGGCGAGAAGGTGCTCGGTCTCGATGAGGCTTACGCGGCGACTCGCGATCAATTGGGCGAGCAGGCCAATCTGGTTGCCTTGCTCAACGCGCCCAAGCTGCTGGTAAATCTACTTTCGATCGTCCGCAACATTCCGCCTTACGACATGTTTCTGGCCCAGGCGCCGATCAACTATGGCGCCCAGCCCGCCGCCTCGTACGCCGGCGTTTCGTTGGGCACCGAGTCGCGGGCGGTAAGGGTCAATCTCTTTATTCCGTCGGGTCAGCCGCAAGGCGTGCTGCAAATTTTCGGGCAGGGGCGATAGCCGCCCCCGCTGGTGGCCTAAAGTTGCGTTGGTCGAGGCCGTCGAGACACCAACCCGAAGCGCAAGCGAGGCAAAA
>DASVHB010000554.1:0-5690 GCA_036379195.1 Pirellulales bacterium | reverse complement strand
GCCAGGTGATCGGCGAGTCGGCCCCCAAGCTCGACGTGCCCAAATCGACGCCCATCACCCCGCAGGATCTGACGGCCACCGTGTTCGACGTGCTCGGCATCGACCGCGGCATTCAGTTTGCCAACCAGGCGGGCCGCCCGGTGTATATGATCGAGAATGGGCGGCCCATCAGGGAACTGGCATAGTCGTAGGCACACTCCGTGTGCCGTAACCTTCGACGTGAGGCGGTGGATGCAAAATGAATTTTCGCTGTGCCGGGGACCGGTGACGCGCCGCGAATTCCTGGCGGCGGGGGTGCTGGGCATCGGCGGCATGACGCTGGGCGACTTGCTGCAACACCGGGCGATGGCAGCTCAGGCCGGGCTGCCGGTCGATCACGATACGTCGGTTATCTTTGTCTGGATGCCGGGCGGCCCGCCGCATCTCGACATGTACGACATGAAGCCCGATGCGCCGTCGGACTACCGCGGCGCGTTTCGGCCAATTCGCACCAAGGTGGCGGGACTGGATGTCTGCGAGCTGATGCCCCGGCACGCCGACGTGGCCGACAAGTTGAGTATTGTCCGCTCGGTGTCGCACACGTTTGCCGACCACGGCGGCGGCCACAAACGGATGATGACGGGCCGCGTGCCGCTCACACCAACCGAGACGGTGAACGACGCCCCGGCCACCGGCTCGATCGTGGCCAGGTGCCGCGAGCGGCGCGATCGCGGCATCCCGAACTATGTGTCGCTGAACCCCGGCGGCCGTACGGGCGACGTGTTCGCCCAAGGCGCGGCGTATCTGAGCCAGGCGTACTTGCCGTTCACCGTCGAGGGCGATCCCACCGCGCCGACGTTTTCGGTGCCGAACGTCGCCCCGCTCGAAGCCGCAGCCGGACGCATCGACAGCCGCACCCAACTGCTCGCCGCGCTCGACCGGCTCCAGCGCCAGATCGATGCCTCGCGGATGATGGAATCGATGGACAAGTTTCAACAGCGGGCGGTAAGCATGCTTACTAGCGGCCGCGCCAAAGACGCCTTCGATCTTTCGCGCGAGCCCGACGCCGTGCGCGATCGCTATGGCCGCCATTGCTGGGGGCAGCGCGCGTTGCTTGCCCGGCGGCTGGTCGAAGCCGGTGTCAGCTTCGTCACCGTGATCATGGAAAACCCTTATCAGTCGGGCGTGGCGCACCTCAAGCAGGGCGTCTACAATTGGGATTCGCACGCGGTGAATTGCCACATCTGGGACGATCTGCAAGCTCGTCTGCCGATCTACGATCAGGCGGTCACCGCGCTGATCGAGGACGTCTATCAGCGCGGACTCGACCGGCGCACGCTCATTCTGGTGACGGGCGAGTTTGGCCGCACGCCGCGGCTGGAAAGCTCCATCGGCACACAGACCGGCGTCAGGCAGCCGGGCCGCGATCACTGGCCGCAGGCGATGTCGCTAATCATGTCAGGCGGAGGCATGCGCGCCGGCCAGGTGATCGGCTCGACCAACTCCAAGGGCGAGCATCCGGTCGACCGTCCCTTGACGCCCAATGACCTGTGGGCCACGGTCTACCGGCACCTGGGCATCGACAGCGAAGTTTCGTTCCCCGACCATCGCGGCCGCCCGATGCCGATTCTACCGTTTGGCGAGCCGATCGCCGAGTGTCTGTAGGGAACGGACTCCGTGCCGTTCCGTGAACTGCAATGAGACGTCGCCACTGGCCCTGTGGTGCTGCATCAAGCGGTACGCGACGTCGCGCCGCCCTCCGCGGAACGGCACGGAGTCCGTTCCCTACAGAGGTCGACCGGGATATTACCGATGCTCAGTTGTGACCACCTGCTCGACTGCGATGGTCGAACCAGGCGGCTAGCAGGCCGATGGCCAACACGCCCAGTGTCCAAAAACCTTCGCGCGACCATCGGGCATAGGCATAGCTGACGCTGGCCCAGAGCATGAACGCCGCGCCCGCGCAAAACAGCAGCGGCGTGAGCGGATAGCCCGGCGTGCGGAAGGGCCGCCTCATCTCTGGCTCGCGCCAGCGCAAACGAAACAGGGCCGCCCCGACCAACAGCAAGAATAACCAGAACGGCGGAAACGACACATTGACCATTTGCTCGAAACCTCCGCCGGCATTGCCGGCGAAGGTAACGACCAACGCCAGCGCCACGCCGCCTTGAATCAGGATGGCCGCCAGCGGCGTATCGAACCGGGCGTTCCAGACTCCCAACGGACTGAACAGCCGGTGTTCGGTGCCCAGGGCATAATAGACACGCGCCCCCGTAAAAATCATGCCGTTCACCGCCCCCAGAGCCGAGACGGCGACCAGCAGACTGACGGCCCGCGCGCCGGCCTCGCCCCCGGCCAGCCGCACGACTTCGGCAGCCACGGCACGATCGGGGTTTCGCATGCCGTCGATGCCCAACGCGTGGACAAAGGCGGCATTGACCAGCACATACACCAGCGTTACCACCAGCGTGCCCAGCAGCAAGGCGCGGACGATGTTTCGTTCAGGATCGCGCACCTCGGCCCCGACGTAAGCCATGTCGTTCCAGCCGCCATAGGCATACAGGATCATGATCATGGCCAGCCCCCAATTGACCTCGTGCTCGGTGGCCGCCGCGGTGGCGGGGGTCGAGTAAAGAAAGCCGACGCCGACCACCGCCAGCAAGCCCGAGACCTTGGCCAGCGTGAGCAGGTTTTGCGTCCATTTGCCCATGGTGACGCCCAGCATATTGACGGCGGTGAGCACCGCCACGGCGCCGCCGGCATAAACCAGCGAGGCCTGACGCCCCAGCGGCAGCACTTCGTTGAAATAGTCGGCAAACACGAAGGCCAGCGAGCCGATGGCCCCCGAACGGATCATCCACAGCTCGCACCAGGCGAACAGAAAGCCCACGGGGCGGCCATACGCCCGCGACAGATAGACATAGTCGCCGCCCTCGTGCGGCATGGCGGTGGCCAGCTCGGCGTAGCAGAGCGAACCGACCAGGGCGAAGGCCCCGCCGGCCAGCCACACCAGCAGCAGGGCCGCCGGGCTGGGCACCGCGGCGGCGATGGTGGGCGCCGCCTTGTACATGCCCGAGCCGATGATGATGCCCACGATGATCGCCGTCGAATCGACGAGCGTGAGCTGCCTTCGTGGGGCGGAGCGAGCGGTAGCGGAAGGTTCGGCCATGCTGGCCGGCATTGTCGGGGGCCAGCCGCAATTTGGGAAGAGCCGATTGCCGCGGAAGGAGCGCATCTGCGACGTGGCGTCTGTAGGGAACGGACTCCGTGCCGTTCCGCGAACCACGAATTGGCGTCGCCCCGCCTCACCGATACATCGCGGCGTGCGTTCCCTGGAACACTGCTTGGGGACCATAGAGTGGGCCGAGTGAAACGAGTCCCACCACTTGGCCGCAAGCAATTATCCCGCGCCGCGACTAGGCTTATCCTGCGGTGCTCTGCCCGAGATTGGCGAGCGACTCAATCCCCAGTTCTCGAATCTCCGCGTCGGCGTTCTTGGCCGCCCGCCGCGCAAGCCGCACTGCTCGATCGCGGTCGAGATCCGCGAACAGTTCCAGAAACATCCAATAATCGTCGTACTGCTCTTCGCGGAGGATCGGTTCGAGTTCCGTGTCAATTCGCTGGAGCACCCATTGGCGAGGCAGCGACCCAATGATCTGCCGCGCCACTGCCACCGGGCCGTGGGCTGCCCTGGCGAGCTGGATCAACTCCGGAAAGAACTGTTTTTGCTCTTCCCCATCCATCCGCTGCAAGAGAGCGAGTGCGGCGGCGCGGTCCTCGCCTCCGGCTTTTCGCAGCGCCTCGCGCACCATGCCCACCCGGTCGACGTTTTTATCAAAGAGAATCGTAAGCGATAGCGGATTTTCCTCGCCCCGGACAAGTTCACCCACAAACTGATCCCAAATACTCGATGAAGCATTGATGCTCATGATTTTCTCCCTGAGTATTGCCACGGCAACGCGAGGAATGCATCGACGAACTGTTGCGCTGTTATCCTTGCGGTCGGGAAAAACGAGTGATGCGTGGCAGGATGGACGCTGTTGCGGAGAACATCGATGCCGTCGGCGACAATGCTCAAATCTGGCGGAATCACCGTTCCGGCTACGAGCCGGTGGTCACTCGGCACCCGCTTCTCGCAATAGACGAAGCACTTCGGTGGCTCGTTGGTACCGCTCCTCGATCCGATCACGAAGAGGGCCGGGAGGAAGCATCGTCCCCGGCGACCCCAGCGTGCGGAGCGTGCTTTGGGCGCTCTCCAACACGGTGTCCCCCAAAAGGGTTTTGACCGTCAGATTCGCCCCAAGCTCTAGCAGGAGCTTGATCGCCTTTGGATCACTACGAGAAATCGCGCCCCAAAGAGCGTGCGTCTCGCCGAACGGCACGTCGTTGATGTCGACGCCCTTCGCCACAAGTTCGCGCACCTTTTTTTCGTCGCCGGCGATAAGTGCAATTTCCAACCTCTGGTAGGGCGGAAATCGCGGCGCGCGAGAGGGCGCTCGCAGCGCCTTGAGAATCGTGCGTGCGGCCTCCTTTTCCTTCGGCGTGCAAGCCTTCAACCAGGTCGAGCCGGCGCTGTTGGGCGCGGAATATGCCACGTCGACGCCGCCAATGTCGAGGATCACATTCTTGTGCGCCAGCACGCCGAGCCCATGTTCGTCGTCCCACGCGCAATCGAAGGAATAGCCCAGCAGGGCCGTTTTGCGATATTGGTCGCCGCGCACTCGCAGCCCGGAAAACTCCATCAAATGGCGCAGCTCGTCGGAATCCGCGATTTCGGGGTAATCGAGTTGCTCGAACGAGCGGCGATTTTGCTTGCGTAGCAGCATGTAGTAGCGGAAGATGGCGTCGATCACCTTTCGGCAAGCGGCGGCTTCGTTCTTCACGAACCATTGAAAGGCTTTTACTTGCTCGGCTGATGGCTCGTCGGCGTCTTCCACGGCATCAATTAGAATTTCGTGCTTGGCCGGCGGCCTCCGCTTGCCATACGGTTTTTGCCGAAATGGCGCGAACGAGGAAAACTTGCGAGAGGTCTTCCAGCTATCGTCTTCTTCATCGTGTTTTAGCGTGCCGAAAATCGCGTGGCGCATCGCTGGTTCCTTAAGGTAGATTGAGAAGGCACTACGCGGAATCGCCGATTGCCGTCTATCGCAACATCAGCGATCCCGAATCGCGACCGGGCGCTCGTCACGATCGGTCTGAACCACCGATTCGCTAAGTGCTTCGATCAGATGCCGCGCCAGGCCCGAGACTTGGGCACAAAAGTTCAGACCGACGCCGTCGCCTAGCCCGAGCGTACAATGATTTGCCTGCATCCATGCGGCCAACTTGCCGAGAAGCTGAGGCGCGATTCTGTTTGGACCGACAATGACAAGTTTTTTGGGCTTCGCCGCAAGAGGAGGACGTGAACAAAACCAAACCTCATCGAAGCCGAAAAAAAGCCGTTTTCTTTGCTCGGCAGCCAGAAGTTCGCGAGTGCGCACCAGCATTCCGGTGCCGACAAATCTTATTTTCCGGGCGCTGTAAAGTTCCCGGAGCGAAGCATCTGCCTTCGCCACGCCTTCAATATCGAAGGAGCTATCCATGCAGGTCACAAGCGCATATGCTGGTAGGAAATCTCCATCCGCCAAAAAATCGTGGATCGTAGTATTGATCCAGCCGCTGCTGTATTGTTCGTTCTTTTTTAACATCAATCATTCACCTGGTTGCAGCGC
>DASVHB010000553.1:0-7816 GCA_036379195.1 Pirellulales bacterium | reverse complement strand
TCTGGAGCTTGGTGGCGGTGTGCTCGCAGCCCGATGGCGATTTTGTCGTGATCTACTAAAGTCAACGCAGGCCGCGTAAGTTGATGTTACTTGCAACCTATCTCCACATCTCCCCTCATCCCCCGAGCCCCCCCAGAAACGACCGGAATTGAATGCGCGCAAGCGCGAGGGAAAGCCGCCTTGTCGATTGATCGCCGCCGCTGTAATGAATGATCAAAGCCTGCTTGAGTTTGACCGGAGGTTGAAAGAAGCGACGCCCCTCACGCCGGTCACGCTGGCGATCATGGCGGTGAATGTCGTGCTGTGGGGTTTCATGATACTTCGGGGTGTCGATTGGCTCGAACCGAGCGGCGCCGATCTCAAAGCCTGGGGCGCCAATTACGGCCCGCTGACCACCGGCGGCCAGGGTTGGCGGCTGTCGGCCAATGTGTTTGTTCATGTCGGTATTTTGCAATTGCTTTTTAATCAGTGGGCGCTCTATCAACTCGGCAGCCTGCTGGAACGGTTGCTCGGGCATGTCGGCTTCCTGCTGCTGTACGTGATATCGGGCTTTGGGGCCAGTCTGGCCGGCATGATTGCCCAGCCCCACGCCGTGCTGGCCGGCAGCACGGGTGCGATTACCGGTCTGATCGGCGCCTTGGTCGCCTATCATTTCCGAGTCAAAGGCACGGTGCCGCCTGGAGTGCTCAGCCGGCTGCGGGCCAGCACCTTTGTCTTTCTGGCTTTCAACATCGGCATCGGGCTGTATCGCAATCGGCTCGACAACGGTGGGTTTCTCGCCGGAGCGATGACCGGCTTCTTGTGCGGGTTGGTGCTGGCTCAGCCGTTGAGCCAATCGACGATTTGGAATCGTGTGGGGCGCAACATCGCCCTGCTCGTGCTGGCCATGATGCTGGCCGTGTTGGCCGCCGACTACACGCCGCCGATCAGCGACCTGGCTACCGAGTTGCAGCGATTCGGGCAGGTGGGCGGCACTTCCGTCGAAATCTATCTCGAAGCCAAACGGCGCTTTGACAACGGAGAGATGGCCGCCGAATCGTTCGCCAATGTGATCGACCACGAAGTGCTACCCGACTGGAGGGCCCAGGAGCATCGTTTCGAGCAATTGACCGACCTGACGAACGAGCAGCAAGAGGCGCTCAAAAAACTTCAGCAGTCGATGAAGCTGCGCGAGAAGGCCTGGGGCCTGATCGCCGATTCACTGCGCCAAGCGAGCAAGGAGGGAGTGGAAGACGCCGCAAATCAGTCGGCCGAAGCCGACCGCCTGGAGCAGGAGTTTTTCGAGGAGCTATCGGCGCTGACGGACGGCTCATGATCACCAGCCTGCACAATCAGCGGGTGAAAGACGCCGCTCGGCTGCGCGATCGCCGCCAGCGCCAACGGCAAGACCGCATCGTCATCGACGGCGCCCGCGAGCTGCAGCGCGCGCTCGATGCGGGCATCGAGCCGCTCGAAGCATTTGTCTGCGAAGCGCTCTGCCACAGCGATGATGCGCGGCGAGTGCTTGCGCGGCTGGCCGCGGCGGCCGGCGACGTGTGGCAGGTTACGCCCCCAGTGTTCCAGAAGCTGGCCTTTGGCGACCGGGCCGAAGGTGTGCTGGCCGTGGCGCAAACTCCGCGCCGAACTCTGGCCGACTTGCAAATGCCGCCCGACGCCCTGGTGGCCGTCGTCGAAGCCATCGAGAAGCCAGGCAATCTCGGCGCGGTTTTACGCAGCGCCGACGCGGCTGGCGTCGCGGCGGTGATTGCCGCGGGCCACGGAACCGATCTCTATAACCCCAACGCCATCCGCGCCAGCCTGGGCACGGTGTTCACGGTGCCGGTATGCGCCGCGGACACCGCCGAGATCCGCTCGTGGCTCCAGCGGCACGCGTTTTCGATTTATGCGGCCCGGCCTGAGGCCCAACAGCTTTATACCGACGTTCGTTTCGCCGGGCCGACGGCGCTCGTGCTGGGCAGCGAGTCCGCGGGCCTTTCCGATGTTTGGCGTTCGCACGATGTAACACCCATTAAACTGCCCATGCAGGGCCGAGCAGATAGCCTGAATATCTCCGTCGCCGCCGCCGTGCTCTTCTACGAAGCGCTGCGCCAACGCGGCCAGTGTGTTCATCAATGAGGCAGTACGCGATGGGCAAGTTCCGACGGCATTAAGAGCCTATCCGAGAACTGGCGGCTACTTCAACTGCCGATAACGCTTGATCAGGGCGTTGGTCGAGCTATCGTGCGACAGCGCCGGCTCGGTCTTGCTCTCTAGCTCGGGTATGATGCGTTTGGCCAACACCTTGCCCAACTCGACGCCCCATTGGTCGAACGAGTTGATGTGCCAGATCGTGCCTTGCGTGAATACCTTGTGCTCGTAGAGCGCCACCAGCTTGCCCAGCGCCTCGGGTGTGAGCCGCTTGAGCAAAATGCTATTGGTCGGGTGGTTGCCCTCAAACGTGCGGTGCGGCACCTGAAAATCGGCCACGCCGTCGGCCTTCACCTGCGCCGCCGTCTTGCCAAACGCCAACGCCTCGGTCTGGGCGAAAAAGTTCGACATCAGCAGGTCGTGGTGATTGCCCAGCGGATTGAGCGTCTGGCAGAAGCCGATGAAGTCGCAGGGAATCAGCTTCGTGCCCTGGTGAATGAGCTGATAATAGGCGTGCTGCCCGTTGGTGCCCGGCGTACCCCACACGATCGGCCCGGTCTGATAGTCGACCGTTTTGCCGTCCAGATCGACATGCTTGCCGTCGCTCTCCATATCGAGCTGCTGCAGGTAGGCGCTAAACCGCCCCAAGTAATGGTCGTAGGGCAAAATGGCCACCGTCTCGGCCCCGAAGAAGTTGTTGTACCAAAGACCCAACAGCCCCAGCAGCACGGGCAGATTGCGGTCGAACGGCGCCGTGCGAAAGTGCTCGTCCATGGCGTGAAAGCCCGACAGCATCTCGCGGAAGTGGTCGGGACCGATGGCGATCATCAACGAAAGGCCGATGGCTGAATCGTAGGAATAACGCCCGCCGACCCAATCCCAAAACTCGAACATGTTGGCGGTGTCGATGCCGAACTTGCTCACCTCGGCGGCGTTGGTCGAAACGGCCACGAAGTGCTTGGCCACGGCCTTTTCGTCGCCAAGCGCGTCGAGGCACCAGCGGCGGGCCGAGTGGGCGTTGGTCAGCGTTTCGAGGGTGGTGAACGTCTTTGACGAGACGATCACCAGCGTTTCCGCGGGGTCGAGATCGCGGGTGGCTTCGGCCAGGTCGGTGCCGTCGATGTTCGACACGAAGCGGCAGGTCAGGTTGCGGTCGCTGTAATGCCGCAGCGCCTCGTAAGCCATCACCGGCCCCAGGTCAGACCCGCCAATGCCGATGTTGATGATGTTGCGAATGCGCTTGCCGGTGTGGCCTTTCCACTGGCCGCTGCGCACGCGATTGGCGAAGTCGGCCATTTTGTCGAGCACCGCGTGGACTTCGGGCACGACGTTCTGACCATCGACGACGATCGATTCGCCCTTGGGCGCCCGCAGGGCGACGTGCAGCACCGCCCGTTTTTCGGTGACATTGATCTTGTCGCCGCGAAACATGGCGTCGATGCGTCCCCGCAGGTCCGACTCTTCGGCCAACCGCACTAGAAGCCGCAGTGTTTCGTCGGTGAGGCGGTTTTTCGAGTAGTCGAGATAGATGCCTTCGGCGTCGAGCGTGAGCCGCTCGCCGCGCTTGGCATCGTCGGCAAAAAGTTGCCGCAGATGCACGTTGCGAATGGTTTCGTAATGTGCTTGCAGTTGTTTCCAAGCGGGTCGTTGGGTGGTTGGCGTCAGGCTCATAACAATCTCCGTGGACAAAGTCGCCTTTCGCTCCACGAAAGCAGCGCTTTCGCGGGGCGGAAGACGACGTTTGGCAAACCGATCAGAGGCGTTATTGCCTATCCCGCACTTACACCGTCTGCCCCGCCCCGCGGGCGGCGTGGCGCTCGATGGCCGCCGCCACAAAACCGGCAAACAACGGGTGCGCCGCCGTCGGCTTGCTCTGAAACTCCGGGTGAAACTGCACCGCCACGAACCACGGATGACCGGGCAACTCGATGATCTCGACCAACGAGCCGTCGGGGCTGGCGCCCGCCACCAGCAGCCCGTGCGCCTCGAACTGCTGCCGGTAGACGTTGTTAAACTCATACCGATGGCGGTGCCGCTCGCGAATGGTCGGGGTGCCATAACAAGCGGCGGAGCGGCTGGCCGCGTCGAGCACCGCCTGCTGCGCGCCCAACCGCATCGTGCCTCCCTTGTCGATAATCGACCTTTGCTCGTCGAGCAGACAAATGACCGGGTGCGGCGTGTCTTTGCTGAACTCGGTGGAGTGCGCCCCGGCCAGCCCCACCACGTTCCGGCCAAACTCGATCACGGCGCATTGCATCCCCAGGCAGATGCCCAAAAACGGCATTTCGCGTTCGCGGGCAAAGCGAATGGCCTCGACCTTGCCCTCGACGCCGCGTTCGCCAAAGCCGCCGGGCACAATCAGCCCGTCGTAACCCGACAGCAGCCGCTCCGGTCCTTCGCGTTCGACCTCTTCGCTTTGAATGCGTTGCACGCGCACCTGGGCCAGGTTGGCAATGCCTGCGTGATCGAGCGATTCGTAGATCGACTTATAGGCGTCGCGATGCTCGGCGTATTTGCCCACCACGGCGATGCTGATTTCGTGCTCGGGGTTGCGCAGTCGGTGCAGCAGCTCGTGCCAGTCGTCCAACTGCAGCGGCCCGCAGGCCAGCCCCAGCCGCCGCACAATCAGCTCGTCCAGGCGGTTTTGCACCAGACTCAGCGGCACCTCATAGATCGAAAAATCCTTGTCCTTCTCTTCGATCACCGCTTCGCTGGGCACATTGCAGAAGAGGGCGATTTTTTCGCGGTCTTCGCGGCTGATGCCGCGCTCGGTGCGGCAGATCAACACGTCGGGCTGAATACCGATCTGGCGCAACAGCCCGACCGAGTGTTGCGTGGGCTTGGTCTTCAGCTCGCCCGCCGCCTTGAGGTACGGCACCAGCGTCAGATGAATATAGAGGCAGTTTTCCTTGCCGATGTCGAGCGAAAACTGGCGGATGGCCTCCAGAAACGGCTGGCTCTCGATGTCGCCCACGGTGCCGCCGATCTCGGTGATCACCACGTCGACGCTATCGCCGGCCAGCTTGCGAATGCAGTCTTTGATTTCGTTGGTGATGTGCGGAATGACCTGGACCGTCTTGCCCAGAAACTCGCCGCGCCGCTCTTTGTTGATCACCGCCTGATAAATCTGCCCGGTGGTGTAGTTCGAGTCGCGGGTGAGCGGGCTGTGGGTGAAACGTTCGTAATGGCCCAGGTCGAGATCGGTCTCGCTGCCGTCGTTGAGCACGTAGACTTCGCCATGCTGGTAGGGGCTCATGGTGCCCGGGTCGACGTTGATGTACGGATCGAGCTTTTGCATCCGCACGCGCAGGCCGCGTTGTTCGAGCAGCATGCCAATCGAGGCGCTGGTCAGTCCTTTGCCCAGCGAGCTCACCACGCCGCCGGTGACGAAGATATGTTTGGTCATCAATGATCCCTGGTCGGTGCCGTGTCGATCCGTCCGTCTGGCAAAACGCTTGCTGAGGACACGCTCAGTATAACAAAACGCCGATAGCGTGTCCCGGCTCGCGGCTTACGGAACGCCACAGAGGGCGTTCCCCACAGGCGCGGAACCCAACATTCTCTTTGTTCCCTTCGTTCCCTTCTGTTCGCCCCCCGAATTCTTCTCTACGCAAATCGCCCGCCACACGCCATAATTGGCGGTTTGCCGAACGAGGCGGCGAACCGCCGCTCGGCCCGGCGTGTCTCGCCAACGGAGATTGCATGACCCCACGACGCATCCTGGTTACCAGCGCGCTGCCTTACGCCAATGGCCATATCCACATCGGCCACCTGGTGGAATATATCCAGACCGACATTTGGGTGCGGTTTCAGCGGCTGGCCGGGCATCGCTGCGTCTATATTTGCGCCGACGATACCCACGGCACGGCCATTATGATTCGCGCCCGGCAGGAAGGCCGTAGCGAAGAAGCCGTGATCGCCGATATGAGCGCCGCCCACCAGCGCGACTTTGCGGCGTTCGACGTGGCGTTCGACCATTTTGGCAGCACGCATAGCGCGGCCAACCGCGAACTGTGCGGCGAGATCTGGACGGCCTTGCGGCGCGAGAGACTGATCTTCGAGCGCGAAGTGACTCAGCTTTACGATCCCGAGGCCAAGACGTTTCTGGCCGATCGTTTTGTGAAAGGCAGTTGCCCCAAGTGCAAGCTGCCGAATCAATACGGCGACAGTTGCGACAATGGCCACACGTATAGCCCGACCGAGCTGATCGACCCGGTGAGCACCTTGTCGGGGGCGCGACCCGAGCTGCGCTCGTCGCCGCACTTGTTCATCCACACCGAGAAGCTGCACGCTTTTTTAGACGAGTGGACGCAGACCGGCGGGCATTTGCAGCCCGACGTGGCCAACTGGCTGGCCGGCGCGTTTCTCTCGGAGCCGCTGCGCGACTGGGACGTTTCGCGGCCCGCCCCTTACTTCGGCTTCGAGATTTCCGACACGCCGGGGCACTATTGGTACGTCTGGTTCGACGCTCCGATCGGCTACATCGCGGCCAGCAAGGAGTGGTGCGAAAAGACCGGCGAAGATTTTGACTCGTGGTGGCGCAGCGACGATGCCGAGATACACCATTTCATCGGCAAAGACATCACCTATTTTCACACGCTCTTCTGGCCGGTAATGCTCAAGGCGGCGGGTTTCCGTTTGCCGCGCATGGTTCACGTACACGGGTTTTTGACAGTCGGCGGCGAAAAGATGTCGAAGACCAAAGGCACTTTCGTGCGAGCATCTACGTATCTGGAGCATCTCGATCCGGCCTGGCTGCGCTATTTTTACGCGACGAAGCTCACGCCCAAGCTCGACGATCTCGACCTGAATCTCGAAGAGTTCGTGGCCAAGGTCAACGGCGACCTGGTGGGCAAGCTGGTCAACCTGGCCAGCCGCACGGCGCGGTTTGTGCGAGAGACCGGCTTGTCGCCCGCCTACCCTGACGACGGCGGGCTGTTTCGCCAGGCCGCGGCCGAGGGCGCCGAGATCGCCGCCGCCTACGACGCCTGCGACTACAATCGGGCCATGCGGCAGATCATGCTTCTGGCCGATCGGGCCAACAAATTCGTCGAAGACCGGGCGCCGTGGACGCTGAAAAAAGATGCCGCAAAAGCCGAAGAGCTGCGGCAAGTGTGTACGGTCGCTTTGAATCTCTTCAGGCAATTGGTAGTTTACCTGGCGCCCGTGCTGCCGCGCCTGGCCGAGCAGACCGGGCGGCTGCTCGGCCGGCCCATCGAGCGCTGGAGCGACGCGCAGCAGCCGCTCGTCGGCACGCCGGTGGGCGAGTTTGAACATATGATGCAACGCGTGGAACTGAAACAGGTGCAAGCCATGATTGAAGCGAGCAAGGTGGGCGATGAAACGACAGCCGGGCAGACGACGGGCACGCCCGCCGCGCCGGCCGATGGTCCCGAGCCATTGGCGGCCGAACCGCTGGCCCCGATGATCACCTTCGACGAATTCTCGAAGGTCGATTTGCGCGTGGCCCGCGTGGTGGCGGCCGAAGAGGTGCCCAAAGCGAAAAAACTGTTGCGGCTGACGCTCAGTCTGGGCGGCGACGAGCGGCGCAACGTGTTTGCCGGCATCAAATCGGCCTACAAGCCCGAATCAGCCGCGAATTAGCCCACCGCTATGGCGGCCTCGCGCTCGCCGCCTTGGGCGGCGCCGCTCGCTTGATCTCGTCTTGGATCAGGTCGAGCTGCAGCCG
>DASVHB010000552.1:0-3771 GCA_036379195.1 Pirellulales bacterium | reverse complement strand
CCCCGGCCACCACGCCGAGGGTTTTTATTACCCATTCCGCATTCCGCATTCCGTATTCCGCACTCCGCATTCTTGTTTTCTCACTCCTTCCCGATCCTTTCCAGCGCCGCACGGGCGGCGTCGCGCACCGTGTGAATTCGGTCGCGGACGGCCTCGATAAGGGCGGGCACCGCCGCGCGAGCATCGGCACCCACCGCCCCCAGCGCTTCGGCGGCGCGGCGGCGCACTCCGCAGGACGGATCGCGCAAGGCGGCGCTCAAAGCCGGCACCGCCGCTTTGGCCTCCGGCCCGAGTTGCCGCAGGGCCTCGACCGCCCGCTGCCGGATCACCATGTCGCGATCCTTCAGCTCCTCGATCCGCTGGCGAACGGCATCTAAATCCATTGCTCCCCCTCTCGTTCTGGCCTCATTCCTTTCCTGGCACGCCGTGCTTCTCGATTCTACGAAATCCGACGCATTTCGCCCAGCCTGCCTACGCTTCCCCAATACGCGAGAAAACTGTCCAGCATGCGATTTGGCCGGGCAAACGACCGAAAAACGCGAAGCTCCCACACATGGGGTGCCGATAAACGTAGCTAACCGTGGAGTTCCGGCGGCCCCGCAGAATTGTTTGTTGCTTAAAGGAGTGCGCAATGGCTCGCTATCCGGCGTTACCGTTAGTTCCCTTAGCCGCTTGCCTGGTGCTGTCGCTGGATGCGATTCCAGCCCGCGCCCAGTACGGCTATCCCCAATTCGGCCGCGACCCGGCCGCCACCGCCCTGCTGACCAATGAAGCCGCAGGCGAACCTGAAGAATATCGCGACGACCTGGCGACCGCCGACGATGACTCGGCGAGCGATCGCACCGAGGCATCGGGCGACGTTGAAATCATCCGCGAACGTTTCCCCAATGGAAGCATCAAGATCGAGCGCGAGGTGACGCAGGACGCCGATGGCAACTACGTCAACCACGGCTCGTGGAAGCTGTTCGACGAGCGCGGCACCGTGCTGGCCGAAGGCCACTATCGCAACGGCGAGCGCGACGGCACCTGGAACCGCTGGTACCGCGGCAATGCCGATCTCGACCTGCTGCAGAAAGTTCCCTATCAGCAGTTCGTCGGCCCGTTTATTTCGCAGGCCACGTTCCAGAACGGCAAGCTGAACGGCAAATGGGCCATTTACGACAGCAAACAGCGCAAGATCAGCGAATGGCACTTTACCGGCGGCAACCGCGACGGCAAAGCCGTCTGGTATTTTGCCAATGGCCGAAAGATGCGCGAGATCGACTACCGCGACGGCGAGATCGACGGCGAGTACAACGAATGGAATGCCGACGGCCGCCAAATTGTGAAAGACACCTACCAGACCGGTCGCAAGCTGGCCCCGAAGATCGACTATTACGGCAACAAGCAGAAGAAGTCGGAAGGCATGTATCTGTATGCCAAAGAGATCGTGCAGTCGCCCGATGATTGGTGGAACGCCAAGCTGGCCACTTACATCAAGCAGGGCAAAGACGAGAAGCACGGCGCCTGGACGCAGTGGTATCAAACCGGCCAGAAGCAGATGCAGGGCGAGTACCGCAACGACTTCCAGATCGGCAAATTCTTCTGGTGGTACCAGAACGGTCAGGTGGCCCTGGAAGGCGCCTACGATAGCGGCAAGCAAACCGGCAAATGGGTTTGGTGGCACGCCAACGGCCAGCGCTCGACGCAGGGCGAATACGCCGACGGCAACCCGACCGGCCGCTGGCGCTGGTGGGACACCAACGGCCGCGTGCACGAAACGGCCGACCTGACGCACGCCGAAGGCAAAGTGGTCGAGGCTCCGGCTCCGGCTGCGGTGGGCAAGAACAACGCTCTCTTGCCCCATCCCGCCGCGCCGAAGATTCGCAGCCAGTTGAAGCGATAGCCGTTTCAACAGCCCGGAACCCACGATGAGCCGTCCGAGCCGCCGCTCGGACGGCTCTTTTTCGCGCGCACACGAACGAGAGCGTGCGAGGTTTGCGTCGATCGCTTCGCTGGGCGATAATGGCCTTCATGACCCCACCGCACCCGCTTCATCGCCGCGATTTGCTGAAAACGGGCGTTGCCGCGTCGTGCGGGGCCGGCTGGATGGCTTGCTTGCCATCCGCCGCGCGACGGGCCGACGTTACCCATGGTCGCCCGCCGGCGTTCAGCGTCATTCCGGTGGTGGGCGATGGCCACTGGGTTTGGACCGAACCGCCCGAAAACGAAACTGGCTATCTCGAACCGCGGCGATATGAACTGACCGTCGGCATCGAGCTGGAAGGCGCGGGTCCGGCCGAAGATATCATCAGCACCACCACCGTACCGGTCGAATATCCCGAGCAAAAGATCGAAACCTCCGAGATCAAAACCCGCGGCTGCCAGGCGCACCTGCGCACCGTTGTGGACGGCGCCGGGCAACTGGTGCTCACCGCCGCCGAGATCGCAGCCGGAGACATCGTTTCGGCGCTCGTCCGCTATCGCCTCACCTTGTTCAAGCAATTCCACAACTTTACTTCAGAACAGTTTCCGGCGGTGCAAAAGATTCCGCCCGAAGTGCGCAAGCGGTTCCTGCAAGATAGCCCTGGCATTCAAGCCCGTTCACGGCAGGTTCGCACGCTGGCCAATGAACTGACCTCGGGCACCCCGCTTCATCCCTGGGACAAGGCCAAAAAGTTTGCCGACTGGGTGCCGCTGAACATCAAGCCGCAGATCGGCGATTACACCAGTGTAAGCGCCGCGCTGGACGATCGCCGCGGCGATTGCGAAGAGATGGCCGGCGTGTTCATTGCCCTCTGCCGCGCGGTCGGCATTCCCGCTCGGCTGGTGTGGGTGCCCAACCACGCCTGGGCCGAGTTTTTCATGCACGACCACGATGGTCGCGGCCATTGGATTCCGGCGCACACCGCTTGCTACTCGTGGTTCGGCTATACCGGCGCCCACGAGCTGGTGCTGCAGAAGGGCGATCGCGTCATGATGCCCGAAAAACGCAAGCTGGTGCGTCTGTTGCCCGACTGGACGCGCTATGCGGGCAGCCAGCCGCGGGTGCGCTACACCGCCGAACTAACGCCGCTGCCAAGTGAGCCGGAAGGCGACGCGGGGCCGGGCGCACGCCGCAAAGACGAGCGAGGCGAATGGCAAGTGGTCAGCCACCATCCGCTCGATCGGTACACGAGGAGATAAACGCGTGGCGCTAAATGCCGGCCCGAGTTTATCTCTTCTCCGCCATCCATGCCTTCAGCAGCCAGCTCTCGGCTTCCAGCAGTTGATACTCTGCTTCGGCCGCGTTGACGGGCGCCATTTGCCCATTGTCCACGTTTTGCCTCTCACGGTCCGCGAGTTGGCGCATTCGGTCGCGATGGGCTGCCACGATCTCTAGTTTGCCTTTTGTGCCGTCAGCGACTAATTCCGCCTCGGCAATTCGTTTTGACCATTCGGCCACACCGGCCTCGGCTATGGTAACGGGATTGAGGCGATAATACTCGTCCGCCATTTTAAAACCGCGCTTGGCCAAATCCAGCTTTTGCTTTACCAGTTCTCCCTCGGGTCGTGGGGCGTCAATTGCCGGTGGGTCATCCGCCCGAGTTGCCGTCATCCAGCCAATCGCTCCCGCCACAATCACCGCCGCGAGCATGCTCAATCTAGACATAGCAAACTCCTCATTGGATTTAGAAATGCGTTCCACTCGTCCTTCCGAACATGACGCGTTCGGCGGAAGAAGCGATAAGGTCGTTTTCGTGACGATGAACAAAGGTTAACAGGATCACACCGCCGCTGCCAGCGCTTGCT
>DASVHB010000551.1:0-5462 GCA_036379195.1 Pirellulales bacterium | reverse complement strand
CAACCTTGAGACACTACCACGATCCGAGCGCCGGCTTCGCCAGCGGCGGCAGTAGACCTCGTGTCGCTAGCGGCGTAGTATTCCACCGCCTTGTTGGGCCTCTTTGATTTTCCGAAGGTTCTTCTCCGCCACTGCGCCATCCATTGTATTGCCGTTCTCGACGGCATACTCCAAGAACTTTATCATCGCAGCCACTTGCGCATCAGTGAACCATTGTTGAAAGGGAATGGTCTCAAACTGGTAGTGTGCTGGATCAATTGCGTAGATGGTGAAATCACTGATGATCGAATCAGACGTGCTATGGTTCCGGATGGCCCAGATCATGTAGGCGGGAATGTAGAACCTAAAGCCCTTGAGGTCGGTGAATGCGAAGGTAACAGTGAATTGCTGCAACGTTTCGTCCGCGATGGCTGTCCAGTCGTCGCGTTCATCGCTCTGCGCCTTCCTCTTGAATTCGGGCATGCTGCCACCAGAGTCCTTATATTCCGTCATGTTCAGAGACGTCCCATCCTCCAGTCTTACTCCCTCAAAGGCACGATGAATCAGGTCGATCAGTTCCTGTTCGGGTAATGTCATAGGGGACAAAGCGGGTTAAGGGCGAAATGCCTATGGGGGTCGGGAACCGTTTTCGTCCCCACCGGAAGCGTCGAAGACCATTCACGAGAATGCAAGCAAGCGTCCCCGCTTGCTTCCCCCTAAACATCGCCAACGCGAAAGAGCGATTCGATATCTCGTGCGCCGTGGATGATGGCAACGACTTCAATACCATCGCTCAGCGGAAAATAGAAAACCACGTAGCTGCCAGCGGTCGAACTTCGGAGATTCGTCCGGAGATCGTCGCGTCTTTCGCCAAGATCGGGCTGCGTGGCAAGCAGATCGAGTTTGTGATGGATGGTATCAATTTGCGCCGCAGCTTGTCGGGGTCGGTCTTTTTCAATGCCGATGTGGTTCCAGATGGCCTGGAGATCAGTTTCACACCGCTCAGACAAGCGAACCCGGCTCATCGTCCTGCTTTCTGGGCCTCATAGCGGGCAAGCCCTTCGCTCTGAATGCGGTCAAAAAGCCGTTGCAGTGAATCTTGATCGTATTCTTGTAAATCTCCCGCACGAAGCTGGCGGATGCCTTCATCAATTTCGTCCAGCAGTTGGTGCCGTTGCTTCAGCAAGCCGACGCCGAGATTCAATGCGTCCGCGCGGCTTTGGAAAGCGCCTCGAGCAACCGCGGACGCGATGTATTGTTCGTTTTCCGGAGACAAGTCGTTGCTCATTGCTTTCAATTCCCCTCAAGGATCGCCGCTGGCGGAAACACACGTTCCAGTTGGTATTATATGCTTCGGGGCCGCTACGAAACAATTCGGCCAAACTCACTGCCGACTGAATAGAGCAGGCTTTTTCGCCGTTCCATTGCCCAGCGGCTAAGCTACGGCTTATCTTGAACCGCCTCGGCCAGCCCCGGCACCTGATCGGCGCCGGCGGGCACGGTGATCGAGGCGCCGCGAAAGGCGCCGCCGATCGGCTCATAGCGCCCGCCCAAATGCTCGGCCAAAAACGCCTCGGCCACCGCGTTGAACGACAACCGGTTCTCGGGCCGGGCAAAACCGTGGCCCTCGTCGGGATAAAGGACGTAAGTCACCGGAATGCTTTTCTGCTTCATCAGGTTCACAATCTGGTCGGCCTCGGCCTGCTTGACGCGCGGATCGTTGGCGCCCTGCCCGATCAACAGCGGACGCTTGATGCGGCCCACGTGCGAAAGCGGCGAGCGCTCGCGCAAAAACTCTTTGCCCTCGCGGCTGCTGAAATCGCCCACGCGGTCTTTGAACATCTGAATCATCGGCTGCCAATAGGGCGGTATGGTCGAAAGCAACGTCAGAATGTTCGACGGCCCGACAATATCGACGCCGCAGGCAAACACGTCGGGCGTGAAGGTCAATCCGACCAGCGTGGCATAGCCGCCATAGCTGCCGCCCATGATGGCAATGCGGTCGCGGTCGGCAATCTGCTGGTCGATGGCCCACTCGACCGCATCGATCAGATCGTCGTGCATCTTGCCCGCCCACTCGCGATTGCCGGCATTGCCAAAATCTTTGCCTAGCCCGGTCGAACCGCGGAAGTTGACGCTCAGCACCGCGTAGCCCCGGTTGGCCAGCCACTGGTGCAAGCCATTAAAACCCCAGGCGTCGCGGGCCCACGGCCCGCCGTGCACGTTCAGCACCATCGGCACCGGCTGCGATGGGCGACCGTCGTCGTCTTCGTCGGCGCCCGGCGGCAAGGTGAGATAGCACACCAGATCGAGCTGATCGCGGGCCTTGATCACCAGCGGGTGCATCTTGACCAGCGGCCGACCTTCCAAATCGTCGCGATTGTTGAACAGAAACTTGGCTTTTCGCCGCTGGCGATCATAGCGGTAATACTTCGTCGGACCGCGATCGAGCAGGTAGGCCACAATCCACTGCTGGTTGTCCAGCGACTGGCTGGCGATGGTCACTTCGCCGTCGGCCACGGTCTGCAAATACTCCAGATCGCCTTTGACGCTGTCGGCCAGCGGCTGCCACTCTTTGCGCAAATAGGTGAACGATACTGCGTCGATCGTGTTCTCGGTGGGGTGGGCCAGCACTTCGCCGATATCAGCCTGGTCGTTTTCGGCAAGCACCGTTTGTTTCTCGGTCGGCAAGTTCCAGGCGGTCAAGGCCCCGGTGTTTCGCCCGCGGCTATCAATGAAATAGAGCGTGTCGCCGCTTTTGTCAAAGCCGATGGGCTGCGTGGTCAGCGTGTCTTCCATGGGCACTTTGGTGAACGGCTTCCATTCGCCCTCGTCACCGTGCTGGAGCAATTCGTTGCCGCCGTCGCGCGTCATGCGAGTGGCAAAGCGGACTTTGAGATCGTCGTCTACCAAATAGCCGATGAAGTTTTCGGTGTTTTTCTCGACCAGCTCACGCTCGCCGCTGTCGAGCCGCAGGCGATGGATGTCGTGTACCTGCGGGTCGCGATCGTTCAGGCCGATGAGAATCTCGTTGGGCAGCCGATGGCTCATGCCGGTAATCTGAGCGTTCACCTTTTCCAGCGGCGTCAGGTCGGTGGTTTCGCGAGTGGTCAGATCGACCCGATAGACATGCCAATCTTCATCGCCGCCGACATCTTGCAGGTAGATCAGGTGCTCGTTGGTGAAGGCCCAATGATACATGCGGATGCCGCGATTGCGGTCTTTCGTCACGGCGCGGGCCGCGTCGAGATCGTCGATCGGGGCCACCCACACGTTCATCACGCCCTCGTCGGGCGCCAGCCACGCCAGACGCCGGCCATCGGGACTGATGCGAGCGGACGCCCGGTCGGGATTGCCAAACAGCACTTCACGCGGAATGAGCGGCACATCGTCCAGATAGGCCAGCTCTTTGTGCGCAGGGCGCGGCTTGTCGGATTTCACACGTTTCTCCTGGTCAGCGGTTTTGCCCGCGGCGTCGGCGTCCGGCTCGCTGGGCGAAGATTTGATTTCCACGGGAGATGAAACTGCCTCAGCGCGTTCGGCGTCGTTGCCGAGTTGCTCGGCTGGGGGCGGCGGCACGCTCTCATCGATCGCCGGCTCACGCGACGGCTGCGAACGAGCGGGTTGGCTTGCCGGCTGCGAGGCGGGATTGCAACCCGCCGCCAGGCAAAACATCGCCGCCAGCACGCACCGCTTTATCGAAATCAACATGGCGCTTCTCCAGTTGTGCTCCGCGTTTCAACCTCAGCCGCCGATGATATCGAACGGGCGGGTTTCTCCACAAGTAATGTGGCCAGGTTGCTTCGCTCCGCCGGCGACGTTAGGCTGTGGCGGGTTTTGAACGCCATGTATTTATTGATTCTCGGCGCCAGCGTTCGCGCGGCGGCGCAATCGGCCGCTCGGGCGGGTTTTAGCCCTGTATGTGTCGACCTGTTTGCCGACGCCGATTTGCGGCACGCGCACCCCTGCCAGCTCGCCCGGCGGTACCCTCGCGATCTTGCTCTGATCGCTCGGCAACTTCCGCCCATGCCCTGGATGTTCACAGGCGGGCTGGAGAACTGGCCGAGCCTGGTCGAACAAATTAGCCAGCGCCATTCGCTCCGTGGCAACCCGCCAGAGACCTTGCGGCGCGTGCGCGATCCGTTCGCGCTGGCCGACGTGTTGGCCACGCACGGCATTGAGTTTCCCGCCTGCCGGCCTGCCAGCGACCCGCCCCCGCGCGATGGAAGCTGGCTGCTCAAGCATCGCCGCGCCAGTGGCGGGCAGCATGTGAAGGTTTGGAACCACGCGGCGCCGCTGCCGCCGATCAGCCGGAGTTCTGCCTGGTATTTCCAGCGTCGCGTGGTGGGCGTCTCGTGCGGGGCGGCGTTTGTCGCCGCCGAGGGAAAAGCCCGGCTGCTGGGCGTCACCGAGCAGTTGTTGAGCGGCGAAGCGGACACGCCGTTTCGCTACGCCGGCTCGATCGGCCCTTTGCCGTTGACGGCCAGCCAAGAATCGTCGCTTGCGCGGCTGGGCGAAGCGCTGGCAGCCGCCTTTGGTCTGCGCGGTTTGTTCGGCGTCGATTTAATGCTCGATGGCGACGCGGTGACGCCGATCGAGGTCAACCCCCGATACACGGCGTCGTTGGAAGTGCTGGAACGCGCGACTGGCCTGCGCTCGCTGGCGCTGCACGTGCAGGCGTGCGAAGACGGCATCCCGGCAAATCCCCAGCCACGGAAGGCGGCGACTTGGTGCGGCAAGCGCGTGGTGTATGCGAAGCGCACGCTGGTGATTTCACCCGAGCAGTCGGCCGGCTGGCTCAGCGAAAACGCCGGGCTCGATTGGCCGCCTTTGGCAGACATCCCCATCGCAGGCACCCCGTTGCAAGCCGGCCAGCCGCTGCTTACCGTACTGGGCGAAGCTGGCGATCGTTCGTCGCTACTTAAGTTACTCACCGACCGCTGCCGCGCCGTGGCGATGCATCCATGATCGACCCCACCGAACTGATGAAACGGGCGATTGAAATATGCCGCCATGGCATTGCCTTGGGGCAAAGCCCGTTCGGCTGCGCGATTGCGCGCGACGACCGCGTCGTGGCGGTCGAGCACAATATCGTATTGCTGACCACCGATATTACCGCTCACGCCGAAATCACCGCGCTGCGGACCGCCTGCCGCGCCGAGCGCGACATCCATCTGCCCGGCGCCATCGTGGCCACCACCTGCGAGCCGTGCCCCATGTGTTTGGCCGCGCTGCACTGGGCCCGCGTCGATACGGTTTACTACGGCGCCAGCATCGCCGACGCCCAGTCGGCGGGATTCAACGAAATGAAAACTCCCGCCGCCGAAATCGCCCGGCTCGGTGGCTGCAAGGTGCGGCTGCTGCGCGGCATTCTCACCAAGGAATGCCGCGCACTGTTTGACGAGTGGAAAGCCTCGCCCAACGCGCGAGCGTATTGACCGTTGTCACTCGCTGCCGCGCCGCGGAATCAGCTCCAGGCAAAC
>DASVHB010000550.1:0-13137 GCA_036379195.1 Pirellulales bacterium | reverse complement strand
GCTCGATGGCCGAACTCCGATTGGCCAGCATCAGCGGCGGTAGAATCGTTTGCAGAATCAGCGTGGTGCTTCCGGCGCTGCCCACATCGAAGCGGTAATCGCCCGGCGTAGTCCGCTTGGGATGAAACTTGATTTGTTTCGAGCCGATCTGATCGCCCGAGATCGCGGCCTCGCTGATCTGAGCCGCGGCGCGCAGCGCAGTGAGATGCTGGCGGCGGAGTCCGGGCTTGCCGCGCTTGGCGCGGATGTGGTTGATCTCGATCGGCGTGCCCGTGATCATCGACAGCGCGAGCGAGGTGCGCAGGATCTGCCCGCCCCCTTCGCCCAGCGAGCCATCAATCATCAACATGAGATACTAGCCACGGATTGAACACAGCCACGGATTGAACACAGATGAAACACGGATAAGTAAGAAAGAGAATGGGGATTGCCAGAGTTCTGGCCATCTCTTGCCCTGGAATGGCGTCTGGTGCGCGCGCCGCCGCACTCTGTTCCGTTCATCCGTGTTTCATCCGTGTTTCATCCGTGGCTCTTACCGAATGAACAGCCGCACTGGTTCATTTTTGCCCGACGGTTACCGTGAAGGGGAAATTTTCGTTGGGCAGCTTCAGAGCAGTGACGGTGTAATGCCAATCGCCGGCGGCGGCGTCGGGCACTTCGATGGTAATGGTGCTGGCGCCGGTTTTTTCCAGCTTCTTGCCGTCGGGGCCAACCACCGTCAGCCGCAATTCGGCTCCCAAGTTTTGAAAGCCCAGCACAAACTGCAAGTGACCAGCGGCGTCGGCATGGTAAACGCTCTCGGCCGACTGCTCGCCGGACGACGCGCTGAACAAGTTTTGCTTGGCGGGCGAAAAGCCGCCCTGGACCAAGGTTCGCTGCACGCGCGATTCGACCTCGGCCGTCACCGCCGAAAACACCAGGTATCGCAGCAACTTCAACTCGGTTTCGCTGTTCTGCTTTTCATTGTGAAACGACGTGAAGATGACCGTCCCGTCGTGATACGGAAACTTAACTAACAGCGGCGCGGCCAGCTCGCCGCCTGATTCGGCCACATATTTCCCGCGCAGATACTGAGTAATGTTTTCACCCGAAAAATCAGCCGGGTACCAACCCGCCATATCGAACTTCAGCTTCATCTCGCCGCCGATGATCTCTTTCAGGCCGGCATCGACAACTTCGGCGTTGACGTCTTGATCGCCTTTGCCCACTTCGACATGATCGGCGTGTGTCAGGTCGGGGAACGCCCGGGCTACCAGCTTATAGTGCAGGTCGGAGGCGTAGAGCGTACCGCCTTTGGTGACAAACTCACGCAGATTCGCGCCTACGTCGTTGAGCACCTTTTCGTTGGGCGTGTAGTTTTCGGTGTTCGGGCGCTCACCCGGCCCGATGCGTTCGCCGAGCATGCTCAACGGCAGCCCCGAGCAAGTCAGAAAGATGACGTCGAACTCGGCCAACTTTTTCGGCTCGAGCAGATCTTCCAAACGGAATGGCGTGTAGCGATATCCTTCGCCCAGCGTGTCCAGGAGCCGGCCCATGTCGTCAAAGCCGCCGCCGGCCGGAGTGACGCCCAGCCGCAGCCGCTTGACCGGTGCGGGCTTTGGTTCTTCGGTGGCCTCAACGACTTTGAGTGCGCCGCCGTGGTCGACTTTTTTCGGGGGCAACTGCCGATCGAGCGCATAGACCAGCGCCAATGCGGCGAGCAGTCCGACCACTAGCCCGAGATCGACGATTGGCTGAACGATTCCGCGACGTCGCATGGCTGGGGATTGGGGATTGGTGGTTAGTGGTTAGTGGTTGGTGGTTGGTGGTTGGTTGCTGGGGCAGAGCCTTGGCGATGCCCCGGCGCAGTACCGTCACATGCCTCGCATTAGGTTTTCTTTCTTGGCGGCGGTGGTGGAGGAATGATTGCCGGCCTCGGCGGCGGCGGCGACGATCCGAGCGGCCTGATGGCGCCGGGCTTCACGGGCGGCGCAGGCGGCGGCGCGGGATGCTGCGCCGCGGGCGCATGCGTGGGCGGCGCGGTCCGCTGGGGCGATGGCTTCGCCGCTTTCGGCGTCGGGGGCGGCGGCGCCCCGCGCACCTTGCCCTGGAAGCCGGGCGTTACCGGCTCGTCGCCCTTTTGCCGCTTGCGCTCGTTGAACCGCACGAAGTTGGTGCCAAACTTGATGATGTCGCCGTTGTGGAGCGGCATTGCCTGGGTCAACGGCTGATTGTTCAGCCGCGTGCCCAGTTTTGAGTGGTTGTCTTCCACGATGTACGAACCGTTTGCTTGTCGCACGATCCGCACGTGTTCCGATTCCAGCTCGGCATTCATCGGCCCGAGGAATGCCAGTTGAAGATGGTCGCCGCGCCCCAGCGCGGTCACTGGGCGACTGAGAATCAATTGGCGCCCCGCGCGATAACCGTCGAGCACCGTAAGCCAGGCGTCTTTGAGCACCACTTGCACCAGGCCCACCAGCGCGCCGATCATCATGCCGAGAATGACAAAGGCCACGGCGCGGCTGGTCATGCCTGAACCATGTGCGATGGAATGTTGAATCGGGTCGAACAAGAATCCGCCGATCAGCCCTCCGGCCGCGCCCCCGATCAATCCGTTGCGTAGCTTGCTCATCGAACGATCGTAAACACCCTCGACCATGCCGATGCCAATGCCGACGATCATCCATCCCAGCGCCCGCGGCAGGCCGATGTCGAACAGCAGTTGGCCGGCGATGCTGCCGACGGCGCCGCCGATGCCGCCGCCGACCATGCCGGGCACGGCGCGCAAGAAGATTTGGACCCACTGGCCGTTGGCTGCCGCCGCCACGACGCTCAGCCCCAGCCCGATGGCCGCTCCCACGATGGTTCCCACGGCGGCAACCTGGGGCAGGCCGCCCGATTCGCCCGACTGAAAAAACAGGACTTCCGCTACGAGCCAGCCAGCAAGCGCAGCCCAACCGCCGGCCAAGGCGCTGTAATAGACGAGGCGTATAAACGACATGCGGTCCTCAGTGAGTGAAGACTGACGAGGGGAGAGGGACGTGGTGAGTGCATCGCACGGGCGGTAGCCCGTCACTCACCACTCGCCGCTCGCCACTATTTCAGCGTTCAGTATAGACGGCAGCGTCACGGCAATCACTATCTAGCCGATTCGAAACGGTCGCGGGGCTTCGGCATTCCGCGCCGCCGAATGACGCCCCGGAAGCAAAGAAATAGGAGGAAATCACACCAACTGAGGCGGCGGGCATCCTCCGCTGGGGGAGTAACCTCCACCGCATTTGCCGGTCGTACCGGATATGTGGCCTATCAGCTTGCCGTACAGCCAGGGTAACCTAGCGTTGATCGGCCCTCGTGACCGGCAGTTGAGGAGACGGATTTTGGCAACGATCAGCGACGACGAACTCGATGGTTTTGTGACCAACGTCGGCGGACCGCCCAAAGAGCGGCGCCGGTCGAAGCGCATGCCCTATGCAAGTTTGGGGATGGTCGCCCCCTACGATGGCCTGGGTATTCCTTCAGACGAATCGTTCTGGCCGGTGCAGTGCCGCGACCTGTCGCGCGGGGGTGTGGCGTTCTATTCGTCGGTGAAACCCACGTGCCCGTCGCTGGTGGTCTGCCTGGGGTCGGTGGGCGAAACCTCGTGCATTATCGCCTGCCGGGTCATTCACTGCACGTCGATCAGCGACGATGGAGTGTCGAACTTCCTGGTGGGCTGCGAATTTGTCGAGCGGCTCAACTAGACGGTCTGGTGATGTCGTTTCTGAAATCACGCCGCACCAACGCGATCTATCAGCGTTCGACGGCCGGCCTGGCCTATGCACTGATGCTCGTCGCCGGGGTCATGGCGTTTCTCGTCATTGCCCAGTGGGGAGAGGGCCTGGTGGCGCCCGAGGCGGTCGACGCTGTGGCCCCCAAGGCGGCAAAGCTCGGCGCCGGCCAATCGCACGCGCTGGTCCATGTGCTGGTGGCGCTGCTGGCGGTGGTGGCCCTGGGCCGCTTGTTGAGCAAATCCTTAAGCCGATGGCATCAACCGCCGGTGATCGGTGAAATTCTGGCGGGCATCCTGCTCGGACCATCGCTGCTGGGCCGTGTCGCGCCCGACGCCGCGCGGCTCATTTTGCCAGCCGAAGTGGCGCCTTATTTGGGCGTCGTGGCGCATTTGGGCGTGATTTTGTATATGTTTGTGGTCGGCCTGGAACTCAACGGCGAGCTGCTGCGCGACCGCGCTCATTCGACCTTGGCGATCTCGCACGCCAGCATTCTAGCCCCTTTCGTACTGGGAGCCGCGTTGGCGCTGTGGCTTTACCCGCGGTTGTCCACCAACGACGTGCCGTTCACCAGCTTCGCTTTGTTCCTGGGCGTGGCGATGTCGATCACCGCCTTTCCGGTGCTCGCCCGCATCCTCACCGATACGCGCATTAATAAAACCGAGCTGGGCGTGGTGGCGCTGTCATGCGCCGCCGCCGACGACATTACCGCCTGGTGCTTGCTGGCCCTGGTCGTGGGTGTCGCTCAGTCGCAAGTGAACGGCGCGTTTACCGTCATCGCCGGCGCAGTGGCTTACCTGCTGTTGATGTTCGTGCTGGTGCGCCCGCTGCTGCATCGTTGGTTGCAGCGACACGATGGTCTATTGACATCAGGTAAGACCGCGATGGTGTTTGTCGCGCTGCTCGCCTCGGCGCTCGTCACCGAAGCAATCGGCATCCATGCCATTTTTGGCGCATTTCTGCTGGGAGCGGTCATTCCGCACGACAGCGAGCTTGCACGCCAACTGACCCTCAAGCTCGAAGACGTGGTGACCGTGTTACTACTGCCCGCCTTTTTCGCCTTCACCGGCATGCGAACGCAAATCGGACTGCTGGGCGATGTCGGCGCGTGGCTGATGTGCGGACTGGTGGTCGCCGTGGCGACGTTCGGCAAATTTGGAGGCACGCTGGGGGCGGCGCGGCTCACAGGGCTTCCCTGGCGCGAAGGCGCCGCGCTGGGGGTGTTGATGAATACCCGCGGGCTGATGGAGCTGGTGGTGTTGAACATTGGACTCGATCTGGGCGTCATTTCGCCCACACTGTTCGCCATGATGGTGGTGATGGCGGTGGTTACGACCATGACCACCACGCCGATGTTGACGTTGCTGGGCGTTCATCAACCGGCGCAGGCTGACTCGTAGAGACTACTTTCCGGGGGTCTGCCCGCGGTGTATGCTCGGCGCATGGAAACAATCTCGCCGGCCGCGAGGGCCGATCATTCCCAGCAGCCTGCCTCCGTGGGGCGGCGTCCCGCGGAGCTGACGGCCATTTACATCTTGGCATTGGTGCTCGGCGCGGTCGGAATTCTCACGGGGCTCAATCAGGCGACGGAGCTAATGGGCGGCGGCCCGCGGCATCAATGGGCCGCGGTCAGCCCGGAGATCGCGCAAATCCAGTCGATCTATCAAGAGATGCACGAGAAGATCGCCGCCCGGCGGGCGCCGCATCGGGCTGGCCAGGCGATGTTCCTCTTCGCGCATGGCGCGGTGTCGGCGGGGTTGCTGGCCGGCGCCGTCCGCGGGCTGCGAACCAAGGGCGCCGCCCGGAATGGCGTGCTCATCGCCGCCTTCTGCGGGGGCATCTTTTTTGAGTTGGCGCACCTGATGCCGGGCATTCACGACGCGCAGCAAGTCAACCAGATGATGCGAGAAGAAGCGCCGCGCATGCTGCGCGTCCTTGCCGGCCCCGCACCGCACGCCGGCGACGATGGCATTGCGCCGCCCACCGCGGCGCTGGTGCGCGCGGCGGGACAATCGGAAATCATCGCCCAACTCGCCGCCACGCTCTTCAACGGGGTCTTTTACTGCTTTGGCCTGAGATATTTGACCGGACCATGAACAGCTCGCGCATCGCCGTCTACACCGGATCGTTCGACCCGATCACCCTGGGACATCTCAACGTCATCGAACGGGCCAGCTCGCTGGTCGACAAGCTGATTGTCGGCATTGGCATCAACGCCGGCAAAGACCCCATGTTCACGCCCGAAGAGCGGGTCGATCTGGTGCGCCGCACCACCGCGCGATTCGACAACGTCGAGGTGCGTCAGTTCTCAGGCTTGGCGGTCAACTTTGTACGCGAGTGCGGCGCCCGCGTCATGGTGCGCGGCGTGCGGCCTTTGACTGATTTGGAGGCTGAATTGACCATGATGTTGGCCAATCGCCAGCTCGATCCGGGCATCGAAACCGTGGTGCTGATGGCCGACAAAGAGTTTGCCCACGTTTCCAGCACGTTGATCAAGCAGATTGCCCCTCTAGCCGGCGACGAAGAGCTGGCTCACTTTGTTCCGCCCGAAGTAATCGCCGAGCTGCGCAAGCGGCTGTGAGAGGGGAAGGCAAAAAGATTGAGTGGCAAAAAAATGAAGAGAAAGAAGGTGTCTGGGGCAGAGGCTTGCCGATGCCCCGGCTTGTACTCACCGGGGCATCGCTTAGACTCTGCCCCAGCCACCCGGCATTGTCGATTTGGTCCGTCAAAAAAGGATCAGAACCAAGGCGCCGCGCTAGTTCTTCGAGCCTTCTTCTTTGTTCAGGTGCCGGCGCAGATATCGTGCCCGCTCGATGTTTCGGTCGGCGGTGGTCAGCTCCGAGCCGGTTAGCTTTTGCAGGTGGGCCGGCTGGGTATAGATAAAGAGCTTGTTCAGCGCCGGAATCTCCAGATCGGGGATCAAGCCCAGATTGACGCCCATCCGCACGCTCGAAAGCAAGTGCATGGTTTCTTCCGAGCTGATGGTTTGAGCGGTGCGCAGAATGCCGTAAGCCCGGCTCACTCGGTCGTGCAGCGTTTCCTGGCTTTCGCGGACCAGAAAATCGCGGGCCTTGCGCTCGTAGTCGATGATGGTCGGCACCACGTCGCCGACTTGTTTTACCAGGTCGATCTCTGCCCGGCCCAGCGTAATCTGGTTGCTGATCTGGTAAAAATCGCCCATCGCCTGCGAACCTTCGCCATACAGCCCGCGCACCGCCAGGCTGATCTTTTGCAAAGAGCGAAACAGCTTTTCGATTTGCCGCGTAATCACCAACGCCGGCAGGTGCAGCATCACGCTCACGCGCATGCCGGTGCCGACGTTGGTCGGGCAAGCGGTCAGGTATCCCAGCCGGTCGTTAAAGGCGTAGGTCACTTGCGACTCGATCAGGTCGTCAATCGAGCTGATCTGTTCCCAAGCTCCGGATAGGTCCAGCCCGCTGTGCATCACCTGAATGCGCAGATGGTCTTCTTCGTTGATCATCAGACTGACGCGCTCTTGCGGGTCGATGGCCACGCCGCGAGCGCCCTCGGCCTCGGCATGCTCGCGGCTGATCAATTGGCGCTCGACCAGGAATTGCCGATCGATGCCTTCCAGCTTGTCGACGTCGATATAGTCGAGTTCCGTCGCCTCACGGACCCGCAAGATGCGCTCGCGCAGCGTCCGCTCGATCTCGGCGCGGTCGGCCGCGGTGGCCCGGCTGATGAAGGGATAGTCGGCCAGATTGCGAGCCAGGCGAATGCGGCTGCTGATCACGATGTCGGACTCGGGGCCCGAACCGCGAAGCCATTCGCCGCTGGAACGTGCTAGCTCGGAGAATTCCACGGCTCAACTGGCCCTTTCGATCTGGCGGATCTGGTCGCGCAATTGAGACGCCTTTTCGTAGTTCTCGCGCTGGATGGCGTCTTTCATCTCGCGCCGCAGGCGTATCAACTGCGTCTGCTCGTCGGTGCCGTTCGACGACCGGCGGGGGCGCTTGCCCACGTGGCTGGTCTCGCCGTGGATATTCATAATGAGAGGGTCGAGCTCTTTTTGAAAACAGACGTAATCGTGCGGGCAGCCCAGCCGCCCCTGATTGCGAAACTCGAAAAAGGTGATGCCACAGATCGGACAGGCTTGTTGATCGAGCCGGGCCAGTTCTTCGGCGGTGCCGCCCACCAGTTGCTGAGCCAGCGCGCCGGCCAGATTGCCGGCCTGCTGCTCGCTATCCGATTCGGTCAGGTATTGCCGCGCGTGCTCCTCGCACAGGTGCAATTCTTGCGGTTTGCCGCCGGTCAGTTCGGTAATGTGGAACGTCGCCGACTTTTCGCAGCGTTGGCACTTCATCGTCGATCATTCCGCCATCGAGGCACGAAGAGAGAAATTGCTGCGGGAATTCTATCAATGCCCCCCTAAGTGTCAACCCGATCGGCGTTCGCGCGGCATGCCGTAAATCCGGTCTGGCTCGGCGGATAAGTCGCGGCTGCGACGCCTCGGCCGGTCCCCGGCCCGAGTTGCCGTGCCGCTGGCCGGCTGATAAGCTTGCTAACAGCCGTGCGCGAATACCGAACGCGGCATTGTCGCCTTTCGCTCCGCGAAAGTAGCGCTACTTTCGCGGAGCGAAAGGCGACTTTGGGCGACGTCCGCTACTTGCGCACGGCGATTTTAGATCAGCATGAAACACTACCCCGACTTCGACGCCTTCCGCCGTTTGGCCCGCGGCGTGCAATTGGCGCCGGTCTTTCGCCAGTTGGCCGGTGATACCCTGACGCCGGTAACCGCCTTCCGCAAGCTCGACGCGGGACATTGCGGTTGCCTGTTCGAGAGCGTCATCGGCGGCGAAAAAGTCGGCCGCTACAGCTTTCTCGCCGGCGAGCCTTTCCTGCTGGTCGAGGCCTGGGGGCGGCAGATGAAGATCACCAATCTGCTCGTTCCCGGCGATCCGCAGGTCGAACAATTCGAGTCGCCCGACCCGCTGGAAGAGTTAAAGCGGCAGATCGCGCGTTGGCGGGCTGCGCGGCTGCCGCAATTGCCCCCGTTTTGCGGCGGAGCGGTCGGGTATGCCGGCTACGATACGGTGCGCTACACCGAACATTTGCCCAGCCCGCCCCACGACGATCGTGGCCTCGCCGATCTGGCCTTCGCGTTTTTCGATCACATGCTGGTGTTCGACAATGTGCGCAAGACGATGCTCGCGGTGGCGATGGCCCGGGTGAGCGGCGACGATGCGGCGCTGGCCGAAGAATATGCCGACGCTTGCCGCCGGGTCGATGCCTTGGTCGAGCGGCTCATGTCGGCCGACGAAGAGCAGCGGCCGGCCGATATCGAACTGACCGGCGAGCCGCACTTGGAGTTTGACTCGAATTTTCAGCGAAGCGATTTTGAGAAGGCCGTCGACAAGTGCCTGGAATACATCCGAGCCGGCGATATTTTTCAGGTGGTGCTCAGCCAGCGTCTGCGGACGCACCTTCGCGCTCCGGCCTTCGAGCTGTATCGCACCTTGCGGGTGGTGAACCCCAGTCCGTTCATGTTCTATCTCCGCCTGCCGCAAGCCACGCTGGTGGGCAGCTCGCCCGAGATTCTGGTGCGGGTGGTGGAAGGGCGCGTTACGGTGCGCCCCTTGGCCGGCACCCGGCCGCGCGGTAAGACCGAAGAAGAAGATCGCCGCCTGGCCGACGAACTGCTGGCCGACCCCAAGGAGCGGGCCGAGCACGTCATGCTGGTGGACCTGGGACGCAACGACGTGGGACGCGTCGCCCGCTACGGCTCGGTCGCGCTGACCGACGTCATGACCATCGAGCGATATAGCCATGTGATGCATATTACCTCAAATGTCAGCGGGCAACTGGCCGACGGGCGCGACGCCTTCGACGCGCTGCGGGCGTGCTTGCCCGCCGGCACCGTTTCGGGAGCGCCCAAGGTCCGCGCCATGCAGATCATCGACGAGCTTGAGCCGCACCGCCGCGGCCCCTATGCCGGCGCCGTGGGCTACATTGATTTTTGCGGAAACATGGACACCTGCATCGCGCTGCGTACCATGGTGGTGCAGGGAAATCAGGCGTTTCTGCAGGTGGGCGCCGGCATTGTGGCCGACAGCGTGCCGAGCCTCGAATATCAGGAAACGTTGAACAAGGCCCGCGGCCTACTCAAAGCAATCGAAATTACCGAACGGCGCTGTGCCGACGAAGCAAATCCGTCATAATCAATCCGGGCATATTCCAACCTGAAAGGATCGTCATGAGACTCTCGCTGTTTTTAAGTTTGTGCGTGGCGCTGGCGGCGACGGCGACGTTCGCCGCTCAAGCCCAAAACAAGGGCAAAGCGCCGCCCAAGCGTCAAGCGCTCGAGCAACCCGGCGACGAAGACGCGGCGCCGCAAAAATCGCCGGGGGCGAAAGCCACCTCCCAAAAGCCCGCCGACGACGCACAGACGGAGAACGGCGAACGCGATGACGCCGATGGCGACGACGCCGACAGGCCAGGGGCGAAGAAACCGGCTGGCCTGAAGCTGAGCGACGCCGATGAGGCGAAGATCGAAAAAAATTTCAGCTACATTCAGGGCTATTATCTGGGCCGCAACTTGCGCGAAGCCGGAATGAGCTTCGACCACAAGGCCTTCGACCAGGCGCTGAACGACGCCATGGAAGAGAAAGAGCCCGACATGAGCCCGGAGGACATGCAAGCGGCGATGCAGGCGGTGCAGAAGCGCATCGAGCAGAAGATGGCCTCGCGCATGGCCGAGGCGGCCCGGAAAAACAAGAAAGAGGAAGAAACCTTCCTGGCCGCCAACAAGAAAAAAGAAGGCGTGAAGGCGCTGCCCAGCGGTCTGCAATACAAGGTGCTCAAAAGCGGCAACGGCAAGTCGCCCAAGGCGAACGATACGGTAAAAGTCGATTACGAAGGGACGTTGCTGGACGGCACCAAGTTTGACAGCTCGTACGATCGCGGCGAGCCGATCGTGATGCGGGTCGATCAGTTTATCCCCGGTTGGAAACAAGCGCTGCCGTTGATGAAGACGGGCGATAAATGGCAACTGTTTATCCCATCGCTTCTGGCCTATGGTCAGCAGGGCAATCAGGTGATTCCGCCCAACTCGATGCTGTTGTTTGAGCTGGAATTGCTGGAGGTGAATCCCAAAGCCGCCGCGGCGAAACCCCAACGGACGATCAAGCCGTAAAGCGTCGGAGGGCGGCCGTACTGGCCGCCAGGTTGTCAACCACGAGCATCTCATGAAAGCCCTGGTGGGTGTCGATGGGTCGAGCGGCGCTTTTGGCGCCGTGCGGTTCGCGGGCCGGTTGCTGTCCGGGTCGCACGATCAGGTGGCGCTGTATTACACGCCGCCCGAAATGCGGCACCCCTCGGGCAGCGACGCCGGCGCCGAAGTCATCGACCGCGCTCGGCAGGCCTTGGCCGAGGCGGTCTTTGCCGAAGCCCGCGCTCGGTTGCCGCGCGAGCTGGCCGAACGCGCCCACACCATCGTCGGCGCCAAGCACCCGCGCCAGGGCATCTTGCTGGCCGCCGATCAATGGAGGGCCGAAATCGTCGTGCTGGGCGCTCGCGGCAGCGGACCGATCCATGGCCTCGCCTTGGGCAGCGTGGCCAACGCGGTCGCGCACGCCGCGCGCATCCCCACACTGATCGTTCGCCATGCCGACCAGCCGCCCCACCAGCCCGCGCTCAGGGTGCTCTTGGCGCACGACGGATCGCAGGCCAGCGATCAAGCCGCCAGCTTCCTCGGCCGGCTGCATTGGCCCGCCGAGTCGGCGGGACGCATCCTGACCGTCGTCGAATCGCTGCATCCGGGCACCGTGCCCGAATGGCTCGAACAGCGTGTGCGCGACGCCGCCGCCGAAGCGATGGCCCAGGCCTGGTTGAAGGAACACGAAGCCGATAAACAGACGAAGCTGGCCGAGTTGACGCAGTGCTGCCAGCAATTGCCTCCGCCGTTTCAGCGCGAGCCGCCGCTGGTCGTCGAAGGACATGCCGCCGAAGAGATTCTGCGGGCAATCGAAGAGCAGCAAATCGATCTCGTAGTGCTCGGTACGCATGGTCGCGGAATGCTTGAACGGCTGCTTCTGCTAGGCAGCACCTCGGACAAAGTGTTATCGCAATCACCGTGCTCGGTATTGCTGGTTCCGGAGCACGAACAGCCATGAGGCCACCATGAGTGTCATCTGGTGACGATTAATGAACCCCACATCTTCGAGGGCGAAGTCAACGCGAGCGGCAAGGCCGTCGGTTATCATCATCGCCCGAACGGACGAGATATTGTCTACGCAAGAATGACGAGGCTAACTACCGGGCCTGATGCCAATGGCGTGTACCGCGGCGAAGTAGAGGTCTATAATGCCGTAAGCTCAACATGGATTGCAAAAGGGCTCGGCTCATCGTTTTTTCCGGATTCGTGGTCGAAGGACCGAGTCAAAGACGAAATACTGCGGGCTTTCTCATGCCAGATCCGGAGGAACGGCCAATACTGGGAAGGTATTTCACCGAGCGGAGTCGTGATTGGTGCATACCTTGACGCCGCAGGGAATATCAACACGGCGTTCCCGATTCGGCAGTGAAGGATCGAAAATATGGAGTAGGCAAATGATTCGCTGTTTTCGCGATGAACGCGGTTTTCCAAGAGCCGATGCCGGACGCGATTGCGCGTCATTAGCCGAATTCCTCGAGCAAGACGTTCAAAGCGGGGAATCCGATTGTCAAAGTCTCTTGACGGTAATTGCAGAAATTGAAAACGGTGCTCGGCATCAGTGGTCGGCGACTGGCAATGCCCATGAAATCGTCGTCACTGCCGAGAAAGCAACAATCACAAACCTATGGATCGAATCAAGGTCACCGTGCGCCCTTAGCCTTGCGGAATTAAAGAAAGCGTTGCAAGAATGGGGATTGTTCATCAAGAGCCAACCTATCTCGCGTAGTTGATCCACTGACTCGGAGCTTTGCGCGTGCGCGATCCGTCCAATGTTTATTCCTCCTGGTCGCGCGGCGCGATCACGTTAATCAGCCTAATCGCTGCCATGCCCGCACGCGCCGAGAACTGGCCGCAGTGGCGCGGCCCGAGCGGCGACAGCACCAGCCCTGAAGAAAGGCTGCCGCTGAATTGGAACGAACAGCGCGGCATCGTCTGGAAAGTCGAGCTGCCGGGCTGGGGCGACAGCACGCCCGCCGTCTGGCAAGACGCCCTGTTTGTCACCGCGCAAGACGACGACAAGTTGCTGCTTTTGCGGCTGAAGCGAGAAAGCGGCCAAACGTTGTGGACCCGCGAAGTCGGCACGGCCGAAACACCGCGCGGCGGCCCTGGTCGCGGCTCGCAAAAGTTCCACGACCTGCACAACAACGCCAGCCCCTCGCCGGTGACCGATGGCAAAGTGGTGGTCGTTCATTTCGGCAACGGATTGCTGGCCGCCTA
>DASVHB010000549.1:0-9466 GCA_036379195.1 Pirellulales bacterium | reverse complement strand
TCTGTAGGGAACGCCCTCCGTGGCGTTCCGTGAGGGCGGCGCGACGTCGAATTGCAGTTTGCCGAACTCCATGCAGCGCGTTACCTACGTATCAGAACGATGCCCCGGCATGACGACCCACCAGCTTGCGATCGCCAAAAGCAGAGCAATCGGCGACAGCACGTAAAACGCCCCTGTGTAAGATCCTGTGCGTGCAACGCATTCGGCGAAGATGCGCGGACCAATCGCCGATGCCACGACCGTCATCATTTGAGCAATTCCTTGAATCTTCCCCAAATGGCGCCGGCCAAACGCGCTTGCCCAGACGGTAAAAAAGCAGACCGTGACGACACCCCCGGCTGAGCCCATTGCCACTGCGTAAAGGTACACGTCCGCAAGCCGCCATACCATCGGCAGGGTCACTAGCGAACCAGCCAGCACGGCCATTGCCACGGCCAGAATGCGGTTGAGCGAGACACGCGTGGCCGACCAGCCGCCGAGCAAATTGGCGGCCATACCGGCCAACGAACTGATCGAGAGCACCGTGTGATACGTTTCCGGCGAGAAGCCTCGCTCGGCCAGAATCGCCTGGTTGAATAAGGCGATGCCCGATGAAATCATCCCATACATCGAACTCGATACGGCGAAAACCCAAAACACGGGCGAGACGAGCGCGTCGCCCAAAGTTGCTCCCTCGACTTCAGCATCGCTGTGATCGGGCTGGTTGCTTTCATCGCCTTCGCGCGCGTCGCGCACCAGCAGCCAGGCCAGCGGCGCCAGCCCCGCCACAAGCATCAGACCGATTCCCGACCAGGCAGTTCGCCAGCCATACGTTAGAATCGACCAACCCGCCAGCTTAAACGCGGCGCCGAACCCCAAGCCGACGAGCAGCGAATAAACGCCCATCGCCAGCCCCAGCCGCTCGCGGAATGCCTTGCCGACCAGCGTGAGGCTGGCGACCGAGAGCATGCTCTGGCCCAGTGCGCGGGTCAGCGTAACCATGACGAACAACGGCCAGTATCCGCGCACGTAGGCCAGCGACACGACCACCGCTCCCAACGCCACCGAAATCGCCGCCAATACCCGCCTGGTTCCCAACCGGTCGAGCAAAATACCCGCAGGCCAACAGAACAACGCGCCCATCAACGTGGCCCAGAGGTTGATGTCGGCGTAGACGGTGCGGCCAATCCCGGTGTCGGCCAAGAGCGGCTCGGTGATCAGACCCAAACCATGCGTGCGGCCGGGCAAGGTGCCCACCATCGCCGCCGCGGCAATCGCCACGTGCACCCAGCCGATGAGGCGGTCGTCGCGACTGCTCGTGTCCGCGGTTCGAGCTTGATCCGCTCTGGGGACCGACGAAGCGAGGTACGGATTTTCGTCAACTTGCGTCATTAGCTCGGTTACCAAAAGCGAGCGTTGGCCTTGCCGTAATCGGCATACTTCACGCGCAGCCAGTCGTGAAACTCGGCATAATGCGTCGCCCGCAGATCGCCGCCATCGCGCCGAGCGTTGTAGCTCAAATAAAGCTGGCGCCGCCAGCGGCTCGAACGATTCGGGGCCGATTGGTGTGGCGTGAAACAGCCGAAGATGGCGATGTCGCCAGGCGATAGTTCGAGCGGCGTTGCCCGCGCTCGATCAACGGCATCGGACGGCAATTCGTGGTAATGCCCGTCTTCCGCGCTCATGCAGCCCCGCTGATGATAGCCAGGGAAAACTTCGGTGCAGCCATTGCCGCGATCTGCCCCATCAATCGCCACCAGCACAGTCACAAAACTGCGTGGAAAATTCTTCCAGGCGATGTAATCTTGGTGCAGGCCGTACCCCTTGGCCCCCGGCGGCTTAAAAATCAGCTTGTCCTTAAACAAGCAGGCTTCATCGTCATAAATTGCGGAGAGCGCGTCGAGAATTCGTCGATCGGCGGCCAGCGCGGCGCAGCGGGGAGCAATGTCGATCACCGGATCGAAGGTCTCGAACAAGCACGGCCCGCCGGACTCGTTCGGCTGCCAACGGCAGCGGAGGTTTTGCATGTCGATCAGGTCTTGGCGATCGAGCAGCGCCTCGGCCTCGGCGGCGACCGCGCCAATTTCATCGCTGGTGAAAACTGCCGGCAGAACTAGATAGCCGTTGTCGTGGTAGGCGGCGACCTGCTCAGCGCTTAGGCATTCGCGGCAAATGGCGGCTTCAGGCAACCGATGCATGATGGCTTAAATCCCAGATTCTGTTACACCCCGCAGGGTGGGCCGAGCGCAGCGAGTCCCCATACGCATCAAGTTAAGGGCGCAACCGCCTCTTTGCTCTGTAGGGAACGCCCTCTGTGGCGTTCCGCCGCAGGCGAAACGACCTCAATTCGCAGTTCACGGAACGCCACGGAGGGCGTTCCCTACAGACGTTTTGCGGTGGAATCATCCTTAACTTGATGCGTATGGGGTCGAGCGCAACATGCCACGCCGCCCCTTGACGCCTGGCTTTCGCTCGCTCTAATGACCTGACATTTGTACGAGCGTTAGAATATCGTCCATCTGCTGAGTTGCCAATGGCCCCGACCGATCCAAAACGATCCGCGCGAAGTTCGCGCCGCGGCTTCACGCTGATCGAGTTGCTGGTGGTAATCGCCATCATCGGCATTTTGGTGGCGCTGCTGTTGCCGGCGGTCCAGGCCGCTCGCGAGGCTGCCCGGCGAATGGAGTGTACCAACCACCTGAAGCAACTTGGCATCGCCATGAGCGGCTATCACGATGCTCTGGGCACCTTCCCCGCCGGCGCCCTGATGCGCGACGATCCCGCCTGGCCGGGCTATCCGTCCGAACTCTTCGCTTGGGGCGTGCTGGCCCAGCTTACTCCCTATGTCGAGCAACTCAATCTGGGTGGCGCCATGAACCTGAAGTACCCCATCTACACCTTCGGTGGCCCTGGAGGCTTTTCATTCTCGCAGCCGAATCAGTTTGCCATCGGCACCACGGTGCCGCTGTTTCTCTGCCCCAGCGACAAATCGTCTTCGATCGAAGGCAACTGGGGCGTTGCAAAAATCGGTTCCACCAACTACACCGCCAATATGGGCACGGGCCTCAACGGGGGATCGCCCGTGAGCACCGACGGCCCGTTCTTTAACCTGTCGGGCACGCGCTTCGCCGACGTTATCGACGGCACAAGCCACACCGCTTTTATGTCGGAGAGTCTGCTGGGCGAAGGCGGCCAGAGCGTCACCGGTCCGTTGCCGGCAAACGCTCAGCGGGTGTATGCGTATCTGGGCGGCGCGCCGCTCAGCCCCGGAGCATGCGCCGCCGGAGGCGCCTGGAATTTCGACGACTTGCGGGGCTTTTTATGGGCGGCCGGCGAGTACCGCTGCGTGGCGTACAATCACTTTTATCCGCCGAACGCGCCGCAGTGGGACTGCATGACGTTTGGCGCCCCGCCCGATTACATGACGCTTGCCTGGCGTGCCGCGCGCAGCGTGCATCCCGGCGGCGTGAACGTGATGCTGGGCGACGGCTCGGTGCAGTTTGTGAGCGAGAGCATCGACCTGCTCACCTGGCGGGCCCGCGCCACCCGCGCCGGCGGCGAGGCGCTGCAGTGAGCCGCCGCAGGCCGCGTGCTGAAGGAGGATGGCGAAAAAAACTTGCAGTGCCGCGCGCCTATGGTAAACTGAAGTCGCTGAAGCGTTACAGCACTTGCCCAAGAACCAGCCGAGACCTTTTTGCGACTGGGGCGTCAGGGCATGGCCAAGCCAATCATCCGGTTTTCCGGAGCGCCGAAGGTCGTTGTGCGTGACGCTTCGGCATTTTTTATTTCTAGGCGGTTGGTCACCACGACTGCGGAAACCGACTTATGTCAACTTTACATCCAGATACAAGCGACGCTGCCGGGGCGCAACCGCCGATTGTCACCACGCCGCTGGGACGCAGCCCCTTTGAGGAGGCCTTGCGCGATTTTGAAGAGGCCGCGCAACATTTCTCGATCGCCACACCATCATCCGCGGAATTACAAGAGCTTTGCCAGCGTGCCGAGGCGATCACCCGCGAGCTGTTTCCCGGCGAGTTCTCAGTTGAAGCCAGGACGGACCCGGAGATTCCCGACGACCTGTATCTCGTCATAGAGGTTCGCGCTGCCGGCAGCATTGATGAGATAGCTGCGTTGAACGACGAATGGCACGGCCGAGTTTGCCGGTTGCCGCACAGAATCCCCGGTCTTTTTCGCCTGTCCATCGACATCGAATGATCGACCCGGACGATTTCATCGTGCTCGCCATCAAACTATCGAAAGGCCGGCACGAGGCCGATCTTCGCTCGGCGGTCAGCCGAGCCTATTACGGCGCTTTCCACTCTGCGCGCCAGCTGGTTGAGGAATGCGGCGTTAAGATTTCTAGGAGACATCTTTACGCCGCCGATATTCACCGTAAAGTACGATTCTGCCTGGACCATTCTGGTAATTCTTTGGCCATCAAAGCGGCGGAGAAGCTCGACTCGTTACGCGGGCGGCGGAATGAAGCTGATTATGATCTCAGCTCAGCGGATTTTACGCCGCCGCGCGTCGCCTTACAGCTCCGTGCGTCGCAGGAAATCATCGACGCGCTGCGCAACTGCCGTGCCGAGCCGGCATTCTCTCAGCTTGGCGCCGAGATTCGCGAATACGCACGCGACGTGCTGCGCCTTCAGGTAGAAGAGCCGAAGGGATAATGAATCATGGCCCGCAAGGCTCGCCCGCCCCGTAAATCGGCATCGCGCTCATTAACGATTCGGCTCGACGCGGAAAGCAAGACTCTCCTGAGCCGAGCAGCCGAACTTCGCCGAATCAGCATGAGCGAATATCTTCGAGCGATAGCCGTGCCCCAGGCCCGTCGGGAAGTCGCCGCCGCGCGTCGAGGCATCATCGCTCTCAGCGCAGCGGAGCAGCTTGCATTCTGGCGAGCGCTGAAAGCTCCCGCGAAACTGACGCCGGCCCAGCGGCGACTCGGCAAGCTGATGCGAGGCGGTTGACGTGCCGGGTCGGCGGCTTGTCGGGGCGTCACGGTAGCCGGTATCTCGCTCGCCCCGTGGACCTGAGGCCGCCGGTCCGAGCCCGTCCGAGCCCGTCCGAGCAGTCCTCGGGCGCCGCTTCATTCGGTAGACACATATTATATGCGGGTCACAGACGCTCACCAATCAGTTTTATTCAGCCCACCGCCCGGGTTCGAAGAAGCTCGCGGAGTTCGAGAACATCGAGCTCCACCCATTTAAGCTCCTTGAGCTGCTGGCGGTCGACGTCTGTAGGGAACGGACTCCGTGCCGTTCCGAGAACTGCCATTCGACCCTGTAACCGCGTTGGCGGTCCTATCGGGAATGCCACTGATGGCGTGCCGCCGATACGCGAATTGACGTCGCGCCGCTCGCCGCGGAACGGCACGGGGTCCGTTCCCTACAGACCCTGGGCAAATGCACTACCCAGAACCGATCGGCAGCCGCTTGGCAAATCGCTACCCCCCATTCTGGCCAAGAATCGCCGCGATTTTGTTTGACAATCGCAAGGGCGGCGTGTAACTTCAACCTGGATTGAGAACACACGGCGTGGCTCAAACTGAACCGGCGCGAACAGCTCACCTGCGTCGGTTCAGGCCGGATGCGTCAGCAATGGCGTCCCCACCCCGGCATACCAAATGCACGCCGCCACTAACCTACCCAACCCCATCGTCGCTTCGCCGAACTGACGCGACGATCCAACCTACCTTAATCATCGCGCCCTGAAGCCCGCGTTGGCCCACTGGCGCTCGATCCCACAAAAACACCAAGCCGGGGCATCGCCAAGGCTCTGCCCCCAGCCACCGACCGATCTGTCGGCGGGCTGGGCGGTGCAGGGTTGGCGACGGTGGTCGTGTGACCCGCTGCGACACTTTCTGACCCGGAGTAGAAGATGCGTACCGCGCAAACCAGCCGTCGTGGATTTTTGACCGTGGGGGCGGTCGGGGGCCTCGGCCTGTCGTTGGCCGACTTCCTTCAGATCAAGCACGCCCGAGCCGAGCAAAAGAACTACGACTTTCTCGAGGCCAAGGCCAAGAGCGTCATCCACATTTTCTTGCCCGGCGGCATGGCCCAGCAGGAAACGTTCGATCCCAAGCCCTACTCGCCGCTGGAATACCGGGGCGAGCTGAAACCGATTGCCACCAAGATTCCGGGGGCCGAGTTTTCCGAGCTGCTGCCGCGCACCGCCCAAGTGGCCGACAAGATCACGGTGGTCCGCTCGATGTCGCATGGCGAAGCGGCCCACGAACGCGGCACTCACAACATGTTCACGGGCTACCGGCCCAGCCCGGCGTTGGTGTTTCCCAGCATGGGCAGCGTGGTGAGCCACGAGTACGGCCCACGCAACAACCTGCCGCCGTATGTGTGCATTCCCAACGTGCCCAATGAGTTCGCCAGCACGGGTTATCTCAGCTCGTCGTTCGCGCCCTTCAGCCTCGGCTCCGATCCGGCGGCAGGCGGCTTCAAGGTGCTCGATCTGTCGATGCAGGGCGGTGTGGATGACAGCCGCTTCACGCGCCGCCGCAGCGCGCTGGAAGCCGTCAACGAATACTTCGCCAAGAAGGAGAAATCGGACGCTTTGAAAGCGATGGACACGTTTTACGATCGGGCCTACAGCCTGATTAGCTCGCAGGCGGCCCGCGAGGCATTCAATATCGACGCCGAGTCGCCGGCGATCCGCGATGAATATGGCCGCAATCAGGCCGGCCAGCGAATGTTGATGGCCCGGCGGTTGGTGGCGGCGGGCGTGCGGTTTGTCTCCCTCACCTACGGTGGCTGGGACATGCACAACGCCATCAGCGCCAGCATGCGGCAACAACTGCCGGCGTTTGACCAGGCATTCGCAGCCTTGATCAACGACCTTGATCGCGGCGGGCTGCTGAACGAGACGCTAGTCATGGTGTCGTCGGAGTTTGGCCGCACGCCCAAAGTCAACCAAACCGCCGGTCGCGATCACTGGCCCAAAGTCTTTAGCGTGGTGCTGGCCGGCGGCGGCATCAAGCGCGGGTCGATCTTCGGCTCGTCGAACTCGACCGCCAGCGAGCCGGAGGAAGAAGAAATCGGCCCCGCCGACCTGGCCACGACGGTTTACAACCAGCTTGGCATCGTGGCGGACAAAGAGCTGATGGCGCCCGGCAACCGCCCCATCGAGATCGTCGATGGCGGCAACGTGCGCAAGGGGCTGTTAGAGGCGTGAGGACCAAATGCGGAGTGCGGAATGCGGAGTGACTGAGGGTGGACAGTCTGTAGGGAACGGACTCCGTGCCGTTCCGCAAACTACGATTCGACGTTTCGCCGCCCTCACGGAGCGCCACAGGGGCCTGGTGGGACTCGCTGCGCTCGGCCCACCCTACAACCCTACAACCACCACGAATATGAAACCAGCACCCTTCGCTATCGTCCTCGGATTCGCATTGGCCGCGGCTGCGTCGGCGGCTGATCCGCAATTGGGCGGCATCGCGCCCTACGGCGCTCAGCGCGGCACCGAAGTTGAAGTCAACTTCAACGGCGCCCGGCTGAGCGACGCTCAGGAGATTCTGCTTTATTATCCTGGCATCAAGGTCACCAACCTCGAAGTCGTCAACGACAACAGCGTCAAGACGAAGCTGAGCATTGCACCAGATTGCCGGCTGGGTATTCACGCCATGCGGGTGCGAACCGCTAGCGGCATCAGCAATCTGCGCACCTTCAGTGTGGGCGCCCTGCCCGAGGTAAAAGAAGCTGAGCCGAACAGCGAGTTCGCCACGCCGCAGAAAGTCAATCTTGACTGCACGGTCAACGGCGTCGTCGAGAACGAAGACGTTGATTATTTTGTAGTCGAGGCCAAGAAAGGCGAGCGCATTACCGCCGAGATCGAAGGCATCAGGCTAGGCAACTTTTTCTTCGATCCTTACCTGGCCATTCTCGATAAAAACCGCTTCGAGCTGGCCAGCTCTGACGATGCCGCGCTGGTCTGGCAAGACGCGGTGGTGTCGCTTTTGGCCCCCGAAGATGGCCAGTACACCGTGCAAGTGCGCGAAAGCTCGTATGGCGGCAACGGCGCGTGCATCTATCGGCTGCACGTCGGGCGTTTCCCACGGCCCACGGCGGCGTTGCCCGCTGGCGGTAAGCCGGGCGAAACGATCCAGGTGCGCTGGCTGGGCGACGTGGCCGGAGAACGCAGCGAGACGATTGTGGTTCCGCCCGCGCCGACAAAGCCCTTTGGCCTGTTCGCTCACGACGACAAGGGAATTTCGCCGTCGCCGAATGCGTTCATCGTCGACCAGTGCGGCAACACCGTCGAAGCGGAGCCAAACGAAGCGCCTGCTCAAGCCACCGCGTTCGAAGCGCCCATGGCGCTCAATGGCGTTATCGGTCAGAATGGCGACGTCGATTTCTTCAAGTTCGCCGCCAAAAAGGGACAGCAGCTCGATATTCGCGTCTTGGCCCGCGGCATTCGTTCGCAACTCGATCCGGTGCTCTATATTCACCGTGAAGACGGCGGCGCGCTGGCTGGCAACGACGACAGCGGCGGTCCCGACAGCTATCTGCGTTTCGGCGTGCCCGACGACGGCAACTATCTGGTCAGCGTGCGCGACCATCTAGGCAAGGGCCGGCCCGACTACGCCTACCGCGTCGAAGTGCGACCGGTCGCGCCGGCGTTGACGATGGGGCTGCCCGAGCGGCAGCAATATGTCGATGTCACCGTGAGCGTGCCGCAGGGCAACCGCACTGCGTTTCTGGTCAGTGCGGCACGGCGAGATTTCGGCGGCGATTTGCAGGTCGAGTTGAAAGATTTGCCTCCCGGTGTAACCTGTGAAACCGTGCCGATGGCCACCAATCAAACCTACGTGCCCGTGCTGCTCACCGCCGCGCCGGGGGCGACCTTGGCCGGCTCGTTGACCGATGTCGTCGGGCGGCCGAGCGATGCCAACCAGAAGGTCGAAGGTCACCTCGAACAGACCACCGGATTGGCCCGCGGGCAGAACAACATCTTGGTCTGGGGCCACACCGCCGACCGCATGGCCACGGCCATCACCGCCGAAGCACCTTTCAAAATCGACGTGGTCGAGCCGAAGGTTCCGCTGGTGCGCGATGGTTCCATGGGATTGAAAGTGGTCGCCACGCGCAAAGAAGGTTTTACGGCGCCCATTGCCATTCGCATGCTTTACAATCCGCCGGGCGTCGGGTCGGCCGGCGATGTGCGGATTGCCGAGGGCCAAAACGAAGCTATCCTGCCGCTGACGGCCAACGGCGGCGCCGAGGTGAAGACCTGGAAGATCGCCGTGATGGGCGAAGCGACGGTGGGCAACGGCCCAGTGCTGGTCTCGTCGCAGTTGGCTAGGCTGGAGGTGGCCGAGCCGTTCGTAGGCTTCGCTTTCAACGCCGCCGCCTGCGACCAAGGCCAGGAGACCGACGTGGTGATCAAGATAACGCACAACAAGCCATTCGAGGGCGAAGCCGCGGTCGAGCTGCTCGGACTGCCGTTTGAAGTGACCACCCAGCCGGTGAAGTTG
>DASVHB010000548.1:0-6827 GCA_036379195.1 Pirellulales bacterium | reverse complement strand
GTAACTGAAACGCCGGTTTCATTGTAATGGAGAAAGGCGAACGATTGATCTGGATTGATTTCGACTTCGTGCTGCAATTCGGCATCTTCCCACTCGACGAGAACCCCGCCCGTTCGGGTCGGGCTCACGTGCAGCATGTCCGTGGCGGCCGGGCGTTTTTCGAGCACCGTTTCGATCAGCTTCACGAATTCACGTGCTAACTCGATGACGTGCGCAGGTGGGATGGCCGCGCCATAACCATCCCAGTTCTCTTCCAATTGACGCATGGCCTGAAGTTGAGCGTCGACTGTCGCCATAGAAAATCAGTCCGTGTGCCGTCAAACCCATTCAAACCACATATAAAGCATATCATTCCGCCCACGGCAATGAAATATTACGAATGCCAGACTAGGTTCTGAATTTGCGGATCGAGCAGACGGTGTCGAACCAGGCTTGCATGCCGGTGAGCGGGGCGGGCTGAATCGGCAAAATGGCGTTGATGTTCACGCCAGGGCCGCGGCCGCCGTCGCGCGCGTCCCACCAGAGCGATTCGGCCAAGTCAGGATCGTCGGGCAGCACGGCGGCGTCGAAGCCCGGCGAGTCTGGCAGGGCAGCGCGCGTGCCCGTCGCCGCGCGGCCGCCAAAGTGGTGGCCCAGGCTGTTGCTCACCGCCAGCACGCGCGGATGAATGCCTTCGGTGACAAACGCCCGAATCTGCGCGCTGCCGATCGGTTCGCCCGTGGCGCGGTAGGTGTCGCCCTTGGGCCGATAAGTGGTAATCTCCACCAGGTCGCCCGAGCGAATGCCTAACCGGCTCGCCGTCGCGGCATTGATCCAGAGCGGATTGTCGTGAACGATCTCGCTGAGGTACTTCTGCGCGGCAGTGCGGGCCTGCGTGTGTACGTTCCACTTGAACGTGGTGAGAATGAAACGATCTTCCGGCAAGTCGTGGTGCGAGGGCACAGGCACATAGCGCGGCCAGCCATCGTCAACGATTCCAACCTTTCCGGCCTGGGCCGCAACGACGGAACTGTAAATCTCCAGCTTGCGCGAGGGGGTTTTGAAGCCGCGCATCGCCCGGCCCTTCACCACCACGCCGATTGGCTCTCTGCGGTCATCGTCGCCCGTGCGATAGATGACGCCGGTTGCTTCGTCCGTCGAAGTGCCGGTCAGCTCGGCCGCGGAGAGCTGGCGGCGAAACGATCCGCGGTTGGGCGGACGACTGGCATCGACCCATGCCCCGTGCTTTCGCAGGTACGCAAAGCCGTCGTCGCAATCGCCCGGCGGAATGTGTTGACACTGGTGTCGCACGTACGCCTGATGATCGGCAAACTGAAAATATTGCGAGACCGAAGTCCCAAGCCGGCGGCCCAAGCGAATCAACACGTCGGCGAAGCTCAGGCACTCTCCGGGCGGCGCGGTCATTGGCTGCCGCAACGTGATATACGGTTGAAACTCGTAACTGTTGCGCGTGTCGAGACCCCAACGTTCAAGATACGTGGCGTCGGGCAGAATCAGGTCGGCCAGGTGCGCCGTTTCCGAGTAAACCACGTCGGAGCAAACGTGAAACGGAATCAGCTCTTCATTGGCAAGCACGTCGGCGGCTAGGCTGCGGCCTTCGGGCCAGGTGGTGGGCGAGCCGAGCGTGTAGCTGAAATACACCTGCACCACCGCCCGCCGCCGCTGAAGGTAGTCGTAGACCAGCTCGCCTACTTTCATTTTTTGCCAGAGGTTGGCCAACGGGTATTCGGGCGGATCTTCCAGGTCGGTGCGCCGCCGTGGTTTGGGCGGCAGCGGCTGCGGCGGCGGGTAGACCGCCGGATCGACGCGCTCGGCTTCGCCATAGCAATAGCCTCCGGGCCGGCCGATGCTGCCGGCCAGCGCATTGAGCAGAATCACTGCCCGATCGTTGTTCAAGCCATTGTAGTGGGCATGGCTGCCGCGATTGGTGAACGCCGCGCAAGCGGGGCGGCAGCGGGCGAATTCCAAGGCGACACGCTCGATGTCGTCGGCCGCCAGCCCGCTGAGGCTTGCCGCCCAGGCCGCTGAATAGGGCTTGAGGAATTCGCGGAGTTGATCGACCGAGACATTGGTCCAATGCTCGACGAACGCGCGATCGTACTGTCCGGCGGCCAGCATCGTATGCGCCATTGCCAGAGCCACAGCGCCTTCGGTGCCGGGAAACGGCGCGAACCATTCATCGCTGCGGCCCGCGGTGTTCGACAACCGCACATCGAAGGTCACCAGCTTGGCGCCGTTGTCGTAGCGGCCGCGGATCACGCGCTTCAGAAAATGAATGTGCCCCTGATGGGCCTCGTAAAAATTCGAGCCAAAGTTGAGCAAATACTTGGTTTGCGCCGCATCGACCGTTTCCCAATCGGTATCGCCGAGGGTGGCGTAGTTGGCGGCCCGCTTGTGCAGCGAACACAACGCCCGGTGATTGAGCACCACCGGCGAACCGATGGCGCTCATGAAGCGGTCAATCACGTCCGAAATGCGCGAGCGCCCGTAATGGATGGCCACTTGTTCGGGCTTGTCGGCTTCGAGACAGACGCCGATTCGCCGGGTCATTTCTGCAAACGCCTCGTCCCACGAGATGCGCCGCCAGATGCCTTGGCCGCGGCGACCCACGCGACGCAAAGGATAAAGCAGCCTCTCGGGATAATGGGCGATCGTCACGCCCGACTGCCCTTTGGCGCAGAGCGTGCTGCCGTTGTTGGGGTCGTTGGGGTTGCCGGCGAGTTTGACAACTTGCCCGTCGATCACGTGCCCCACGACGCCGCAAACCGTCGAGCAATTGAGGCAGACGCCGGTAACCTGTGTGGCCCGCCGATAATCGTGAGGAACCTTGGGAATGCCCGGCTGGCCTGGGCGGCGCGCGGCGAGGTTAGCCGCGGCAGCGGTTTCGCCAGGCCGCAACACAATACACTCGCCCAGCGCTAGCGAGGCCAGCGCGCCAATGCCGATTCGCAGCGCGCCGCGGCGATCGAGATCTCCGGTCGAGCGCGACCCGCTCGCAAGCTTCGCGTCGCGCTCACTCATGCACCTTCTCCTCGCCGCCGAATTCCGACCGCAGCTCGGCCCAAGTGTCGATCTCGTAGGAGCGCGGATCGTGATTGCGTCCCTTGGGCACTTTCTTTTCCCAGTCAGGCCGCAGGCCGCGATACGAGACTTGCGGTTCGGTTTTTTCCTCCGGCTTGAGCACGCTCAGCTCCGCTTGATACCGGGCCTGAAAGCGGCGGATGTCGCTGGCCGGATCGTTGGCGTCGCCAAATACCAACGCGCCGCTAGGGCAGGTTTCGACGCAGGCCGGCGCCATGCCCACTTCCAGCCGGTGAGAACAAAAGTCGCACTTGTCGGCAATGTTTCGCCGCGGATCGACGTAGATCGCGCCATACGGACAAGCCTCTTCGCACTTGCCATGACCGACGCAGGTTTGCGTGTCGATGCGCACGATGCCGTCTGCATCGCGGCGAATCGATTTGGTCGGGCAGGCTTTCAGGCAGGGCGCATCGGCGCACTGCATGCACACGACCGGCAGAAACGAACGCCGCACGCGCGGATACTCACCTTCGTCGTAGTAATAAACCTTAGTGCGGAAGTTGCCCAGCGGCACCTGGTTTTCGACCTTACACGCCACCGAGCAGGCGTGGCAGCCCGTGCAGCGCTCCAGGTCGATCGCCATCAAATACTGCGGCTGTTCGGGCATGGGGCGGGCGGTGCGGCGAAAAAACGCTCACGAAGTTAATGGCCAACAGCGTTTGTCATAGTGCGGTTGGCGCTGGTGCAGGTTACCCGGCGACCGCGATGGACGCCGCCGGGCATTGTACCATGCGCACCCGGTCAGCATAATCCTGTCGGTTTGATATTAAGAGCTAAGAGTTGAGGCTCTCGACTACCACTCAGGCGTTGTTCGGGCCCGTTCAACCGCCCAGGCCAAATCTGCTTGCCGAAGCGCGACGGATGGCGGTTTCGCGTAGTCAATGGCCTCGCCGTAAGCGCCCTGATCGAACGCGGCGTCAAAAATCTCTTGAAGATCGACCTGCGCATCGGCGTCCGGCGGTTTTAGGGGAATGCCCAGGCGAGGCAGCCGATCGCGAAGGTTCCACGATCGCACCTCGCAGACGCCGGGACGCTCGGCATGCGCCACCAGCGCGGTAAAATCAGCCGCCGGATATTCGTCGGGCGGCGAAATGCGCCCGCCTGCCAGCAGCAAATCAACCTCGACCAGGTGGACCTGGTGCCGAAGGACCGCCCGGCGCTTCGAGAGGTAGTTTGAGCGGGTTTCGCCTCGTTTGTTGCTCGGCGATAGCAACTCGAGCACCGCGACTAACGAGCGATCGGGGCGATGATAGATCTCGATCCAGCTCTCATGGATCTCGTCTTCGACCAGAGGCATCGGCAGCGTGACTGTGGTTGACGTTGACTCCCATGCTTCGCCTTCAGAGGGCGCTGCTTGCGCCTCGCGCCGCTCGACAGCCACGTCGGGCAAGATCTTCCGCGTCGCGCCGGACGACAAGTCGACAAGGTGAATCTCTTCGTTGATCCGGGCTTCGTAGTGCTTTGGCAGAGATCGGCGCAAGGCGGCGCGCCAGGCCGTGATAAATTCGTGATGAAAGTCGGGCCAAAGCCCAGAACCTTCAACATAAGGATCGACGCCCGGAAACCGGCTCGGCATGGCTCTGAAATCTGCACTTCTACCCAAATTGAATCCAATCACATTGTAGCTGCTTGCAATGGCGGTAGCCATCGCGGCGACGGCGAGTCACGCCAACGCTGGACGGACGAGCCTGGACGCTGCGGCACGGCCGATGGCCAGACTACCGGCGTGATCGCTTTCTATCGACTGCAAGTGAACGCCGGGCTGGCCGAGCAAGCGATGTTGGTGTCAAATAAGCAGGGCGTCGCGGTCGCCGGGGCAAAGTCTGGTCGAGCAAGCATGGCCAACGCTCTGACCCAGTCGCCGATCCGTTGTTAACCGTTGTTGTAGCTTCAAAACCATGTCGGGACAGAACCAAGCCGCCAATCGCCGCACCTTCCTGAAGCGTTCGGCGCTGGTGGGCGCCGCGGCGGCGGGCGCGGGCGCCGGCGCCTATTGGCTCGGCGGGCGCAGGCGCGCCTCGCGCAGTCTGGGCAAAAAGGTGATCGTCATCGGCATCGATGGCATGGACCCGCGGCTCTGCGAGACGATGATGAGCCAGGGGCTGCTGCCGCATCTCGCCCGGCTGCGCGAGCGGGGCGGCTTCAGCGATCTGGGCACCAGCATTCCGCCGCAAAGTCCGGTGGCCTGGGCCAATTTTATCAACGGCGCCGGGCCGGGCTCGCACGGCATTTTCGACTTCGTACACCGGCATCCGCACGAGCAGTGCGCGCCGTTTTATTCCGCCGCCGAAACGGTCGATGGCAAAACCGTGCTCCGCCGCCAAGGCGTGCCGTTCTGGGATTTTCTCGACGCCGCCGGCATCCCTTCGACCTTTTACGATCTGCCGTCGAATTATCCCCCTAGCCCTTCGCACCACGGGCATCACCGCGCCATCGCGGGTATGGGCACACCCGACATGCTCGGCACCTATGGCACCTATCAACACTTTGCTGAAAACAACCCGCTGGAGCCTTCGGCGGAAAGCATCGGCAAGCGGTTCGTGCTGTCGTTCGCCAACGACAAAGCCGAAGCCGCCATCGTCGGTCCGACCAACACGCTGCTCGACGAACCAGAGCCAATCACGGTGCCGCTGCAGATCTACCGCGACCGCCAGGCCGACGCCGCGCTGATCGAAGTGCAAGGCCAGCGACTGCTGCTCAAGGCCGGCCAGTGGAGCAACTGGACCCGGCTGAAGTTCGATCTGGCCTGGTACACGCCGGGCGTGAGCGGCATTTGCCGTTTTTATCTGCAAGAGGTCGCGCCCAACTTCAAGCTCTACCTGACGCCGATCAACATCGACCCCAGCGCGCCGGCGACGCAGCTTTCGGAACCGGCGACGTTCATCGAAAAGGTCTCGGACCAGCTCGGCCTGTTTTACACCACCGGTTTTCAGGAAGACTACAACGCTCGCAAGGACGACGTGTTTCGCGACGACGAGTTTTTGCGGCAGGCCAACCTGGTGCTCGAAGAGCGGCTGGCGCTGTTCGATTACGCGGTCGACGACTATGAAGACGGCCTGCTGTTCTTTTATTTCTCAAGCAGCGACCTGCAATCGCACATTTTCTGGTGGGATTCCGACGAAAAGCACCCCATTCGTTCAGACAATGAGGCGAAGAAATACTTCGGCCATGTCCACCGGCTCTATCAGCGGCTCGATCAGGTGGTGGGCGATCTTTACGAGCGCTACGGCGACCGGGCCGCCATGATTGTGATGAGCGACCACGGCTTCGCCAACTTTGCCATGCAGTTCAATCTGAATTCCTGGCTGCGGGCAATGGGATATTTGGGGCCGCCGGAATGCACGTCGATCATGAAAGACGTCGATTGGTCGCAGACGGTGGCCTATGGGCTGGGCATCAACGGACTTTATCTGAATCTGAAGGGCCGCGAGCGCGACGGCATTGTCGAGCCGGGCGAAGAACAAGAGACGCTGCTGACCGAGTTGGCCACCCGGCTGCAAGCGGTGACGGATTTTAACGGGCAACCGGTGATTCGCAACGTCTACCGCGCCGACCGCATTTATTCGGGCGGCGCCACCGCGCTAGCGCCCGACTTGATTGTGGGCTATCGCCGCGGCTATCGTGCTTCGTGGGCCACGTCGAGCGGCGACCTGACCGACGAAATCCTGATGCCGAACAACCTGGCCTGGAGCGCCGATCACTGCGCCGACGCGTTGGAAGTGCCCGGCGTGCTGTTTTGCAACCGC
>DASVHB010000547.1:0-12397 GCA_036379195.1 Pirellulales bacterium | reverse complement strand
ACCTTGCCGTTGTTGACCTTGCCCTTGTTGACCTTGCCCTTGTTGACCTTGCCCTTGTTGACCTTGCCCTTGTTGACCTTGCCCTTGTTGACCTTGCCCTTGTTGACCTTGCCCTTGTTGACCCTGCCCTTGTTGACCCTGCGATTGTTGGTCCTGCTTCCCCTGACCTCCGGCCTCTGACCCCTGACCTCTTCCTTCAGCGGCACTATCGCGCAGCACAGCAAACCGCGATGCTTGCCGCTGGGGCGATTTGAGCGCGTGAGCGATCATCTCCTCCACCGGATACTCGGGACTTGGCCGTGGCACGAGCATCGCGGCGAGCACGATGGCCACAATCAACACCGCGCCGACGCCCAGCCAGGCGCCCGTCATCGGCAAGGGCATTTCCAGCTTCCGTTGGCGCAGGTATCGCCGCAGCCCCAAAAAACTGGTGGTCAATAGCAATCCCATCGCGCTGGCCACATAGAACAGCAGCAGCCAGAAGGCGTAGCGACGCCGCGCCACGTCGCTGGCAGGAATGAACGCCTGCCCAAGACCGAATAGCGGCAGGGCCGCCATCGAGAAATAAACTACCCACAGCCCCGGCGCATGCGGTCGGCGGCGGCGCTCTTCGGGGTCGCCGACCAGCCGTTCCCAAAACGCCGCCCAGCCTTTGGCCGGCGATGCGTCGTCATCCCTGGTGGCCCCGGCCCTTGTCGCAGGCCCAGCTCCGCCCTTGCCCGGCACAAGGCCGGGGGCTACCTCGGCGTTTGAGCGAATGCCTTCGTCCAGCCCAGCGATTTGCAATAGCCCTTCGCCCGACGCGTCTTGATCGTCGTCAATCAGCGTGCAATCCCAAGTGAGTTTGTGAGCGCACCACCAGGCCAGCGCCATCAACCCCCAGGCAATCCAGGGATTATCGACAAACTTTGCCACAGCCAGACCTACGGCGCCGCTCAACCCCAGGCCATACAGGCTGGCGCGTTCGGCGCCTTCTTCCATCGAGATGCGAGCGATTCCGACGGTCGCCACGACAAACCAGAACATGATCCAGTTCATCCGCGACGCGAACTGGCCCTGATAGCCCACCGCCAGCAAAAAGAAGCACAGGCTCCCCACCAGCACCATGATGAGCAGGGGGCTGAGCGCGATGGCCAGATAATCGATCGAGGTCATCTGGGGGCGTCGTTTGGGCATGGTTTTATGGTAGCAGATCGGGCTGGGGATTGGGGACTAGGGGCTGGGGACTGGGAACACGGGCCGAATGTCCTGCGACGTCTGATTGGTTTGGACGAACAAGGTCGGCAACGTCCGTAGGATGACCTTCCTAGGTCGTCCATGCGGCCGTTTGTGGGTTAATTGGGCGACCTAGGAAGGTCGCCCTACGATCGCCGCAGGCTTAATTGATTGCCGGTTTTGACAGAGCGATCCAAAGCATAGGCCGAGCGCTGTCATGCTCGCACCACCGTTGCAACCGTGTCAGGCGCGAAGTGCGGCGTGGGCCGCAACGGTAGGGGAGCAACAGGCCGATACCGGTGACTGGTCCCTGCCCGACTTCGCCATGCCCATTGCCCTGCGGCGTTATCGAAAACGGCTGCTCGCCAGCCGGCTGTTGACGGCCACCGAATTGCGGACGCTCGAGCGCTCGCTGCCGCGGCGCTCGCGCCGGCCCGAAGCCCTGGCCGACGCCCTAATCGCCTCGGGCAAGCTCACCGCCTATCAGGCGGCCGAAATCGATCAAGGCCGCGGACGCTCTCTGGTGCTCGGCAATTATGTCTTGCTCGATACGCTGGGTGCGGGCGGCATGGGTCGCGTCTTTAAAGCGCGCCACCGCCGGCTCGATCGCATCGTGGCGCTTAAGACGCTCACCGAGCAGTCGGCGGCCGACGACGAGCTGATCGAGCGTTTTCGCCGCGAAGCCTGGGCCGTTGCTCAACTCGCGCACCCGAACATCGTGGCGGCTTACGACGCCGATGAAGCCGACGGCTTGCATTTCCTGGTAATGGAATTCGTCGACGGGCCGAACCTGTCTGATCTGGTGCGCCGGCGCGGGCCGCTGCCCATCGATGAAGCGGTGCGCTATACGCTCGACGCCGCCCGGGGCCTGGCCTACGCCCATGCGCAAGGTTTCGTACACCGCGATGTCAAGCCGTCGAACCTGGTGCTCGATGCCAGCGGCCTGGTGAAGCTGCTCGACTTGGGGCTGGCCCGCGCCGCGACCGCTGCGAACGCCGGTGCCGAACTCACACTGGCCGGCGACGTGGTGGGCACGGCCGAGTACATGGCGCCGGAGCAAGCCTTCGACACGCGCTCGGTGGACGCCCGTGCCGACATCTATAGCCTGGGCGCTACCCTCTATCGCCTGGTGACCGGCGAGTTGATGTATCGCGCCGAGACGCCGCTGCGGTTGATTGCCGCTCACCGCGAACAACCGATCCCGCCACTGGGCGCCGCCCGCGACGACGTGCCCCGCTGGCTCGAGACGCTTTACAAGAGAATGGTCGCCAAAGATGCGGACGAGAGGCCGCAGACGATGGACGAAGTCGTCTCGGCGCTCGACAAGCGCCGATCGCCGGGTCGGCGCAAAGCGGCACGGACCGCCGACGACGATTCGTCGTCCGACATTTCCCCGCGGCCTATAACGGTGCCGGTGTTTGCCGAAGCAAGCGACAGCGGCGACGAACTGTTGGTTTGCAATCCGGCGAGTCAACCGACCAACCAGGCGGCGGCCGACCGTGCCTTGACGGAGGTCCCTTCACAGCCGCGCATTCCGCCGCTGGCCGCCTTGACCGCGTTGGCGGCCGCCATTGCCCTGATTGTGTTGCTCTCGTGGAAAGAATCGACCGGGGTGGCGGCCGGCCACGCTCACTCGGCGCCGCGCACGACGGAGTTGGTTGAACCAGCGACGCGCTATTTGAACACGGCGACGACCGAGACGAATTCACTGGGGATGCGGTTGGTTCTCATTCCGCCTGGCGAATTCACACTGGCGGGTGACGATGCTAGCCCAGCCGGCCCGATGGAGGTAATGCGGCCGTTTTACTGTGGCGTGCACGAGGTTACCGTGGGGCAGTTTCGCCGATTTGTCGAGGAGACGGGCCATCGCGCCGGCGAGCGGTCGTCGGCATTCAATTCGCTGCCGTCGGCGACCTTCGCCCAGAGCGATCGGCATCCCGCGGTCAACATCGAGCCCGCCGACGCTCAAGCGTTTTGCGACTGGCTCAGCCGGCGGGAAGGCGCTCCTTATCGCTTGCCCACCGAAGTAGAGTGGGAGCATGCGTGCCGGGCCGGCGGCCAGGGCGCATGGTGGTTCGGCGACGACCCGGCTCGGCTGCCACGTTACGCCTGGTATGCCGAACACGGCGGCAATCGCACACATCAGGTCGGCCTGCTGGAACCGAATCCTTTCGGCCTGCACGACCTGTTGGGCAACGCCGCCGAGTGGTGTTTGGCCCGTCCCGACGAAATCAATAGCCCCGCCGCCTTTGCCGGGCATGTGCTGCGCGGCGGCAGTTGGTCGGCACGCGATGCCGCGCAGTTGCACGCGAGTGTCCGAGCCGCATGTCCTTTGGGCGGGCGTTCAACGATCACCGGCTTTCGCGTCGTGCGAGAACTCTCGACCACAGGCAACTCTGTAGGGAACGCCCTCCGTGGCGTTCCGTGAACTGCGAATCGACGTCGCTTCGCCTTCCGCGGAACGCCACGGAGGGCGTTCCCTACAGACGTTTTGCTGTGAAATCGCCTTAACTTGATGCAAATGCGACTCGCTGCGCTCGTCCCACGCTACGGGCTAACGCTTACTTGATCTGGTGGCTGGGGCAGAGCCTAAGCGATGCCCCGGTCGGTGCGCGCCGGGGCATCGGCAAGCCTCTGCCCCAGCCACTAGGACCGTGATGGACGATTGCGGCAACTCGTCCTACGATACTCCGATGCCCGAGTTTCACCAGCCGCCGACCGCTCCGCCCTTGCATGTGCCGGTGATGCTCGAAGAAGTGCTGGCATCGCTGCAACCGCGGCCGGGCATGATCGTGGTCGATGGCACGTTGGGCGGCGGCGGCCATACGCAAGCGCTTGCCGAGCGCGTCGTGCCCGACGGCTATGTGCTGGCCTTCGACCGAGACCCCGCTGCGTTGTGGGCCGCCGAGCGCAATCTACGCGGTCGGGCCATCAAGCTGGTCGAGGCTGACTTTGCCGATTTGCCGACCGTTCTGGCGCAACTCGACGTGCCTGGCGTCGATGGCGTGGTGCTCGACCTGGGGCTGTCGAGCGATCAACTGGCCGATGCGACGCGCGGCTTCAGCTTCGACGCCGACGGTCCGCTCGACTTGCGTTTTAATCTCAGCGAAGGCGAGCCGGCCACAGCGCTGCTCAAGCGGCTCAACGAACAGCAACTCGCTGATTTGATTTACCAATTTGGCGAAGAGCGCTATAGCCGGCGGATTGCGCGGCGGATTGTCGAGCGCCGCGCGACCGCGCCGTTGGAAACGGCCGGCGATCTGGCGCGGCTGGTGCGGTCGTGCGTGCCGCGCTCGCCGGGCCACGCCATCGACCCCGCCACGCGCACCTTCCAGGCGCTGCGCATCGCCGTGAATCACGAACTCGCCTCACTCGGGCGTGCGCTGGCGCACCTGCCCGACGTGCTGACGCCTGGCGGCCGCGCGGCGATCATCAGCTTTCATTCGCTCGAAGACCGGCTGATCAAGCGCGCCTTTCGCGACGACCCGCGCTGGGAAGTATTGACTCGCAAACCCATTCGGCCCAGCCCCGAGGAAGCGTCGCGTAATCCGCGCTCGCGCAGCGCAAAGCTTCGCGTGGCCGCGCGCAACTGACCACGGCTGGTGGTCGAGGGCCACAATCTCATCGACGCCGCGGTTCGAATCAACTTGAAACAGCAGGTAAACATCGTCTCGCATTTCCGGGTCGACGCTGGTCTCAACGGCGAGGCCGCCTGGGAACAATTCGTTCGTCAGGCCGACCACCTGAGAAGCCATTTTCGTTAGCTTGTCGGACGCAGGCCGCGGCGCGCCTAAGGCGTCGGCTGTGGCCGCGAAATGGTTTAGGGCGGCGCCAAGGTCAAAGCCGCGATCGACGGCCTGGAAGACGGTGGCCGCACCGTTGGCATGGGTGGCATTGGGAACGTTGTGAGGCGCAGTAGACATTCGGCAACATACCTTACTCAAGCGGAGTGCATTCCTGCGCAGAATTCTATCGGCCCATTCGGCCGGTTTCCAGAGCTATGCACCCCTGAACGCGATTAGCCGAGTTGCGAAACCCAGTATTGTTCTTCGCCGCTGGGGGCGGACATTCCAAACAGATCGTGATAGACGCTGCCGACCCAGGCGGCGTCGCTGCCGTCGCCTTTGTTTGGATCGTTGAAATACGCGGCGGAGCCGATGAGTGCAGCCACCAGGGCGTCGCGCCGCACGCCGGAAACAAGCTGGTTGACCCACGTCGCGGTCTCGGTTTGGCTTGCCGGGCGGCCCAGCAGCGCGCGGTATTCGTCGTTGACCACCCGCGCCTCGCGCTCGGGGCTGGCGGCGAACCCCAACGCGACGGCGTCGTGGCTTTCGCCCGCTTGCAAGCGCGCCGTCCAATACTGCAACCCCTGAGCGTCGGGCGAGCGGTCCAGCAAATTTTGATACATGCCGGTAACCCACGCCGCAGCGTTGCCGCCATGATCGCGCACATACTCTGGCGAACCGATAAACGCCGCGTCGAGTTGTTCTTCGGTCAGGCCGGCTTGCATGCGGCCGACCCAGTAGTTCAGCCCCGCGTCATCGGGTTCGCGGCCAATGTATTGCTGGTAGGCGCGGCTGACGATGGCCCCGTCGTAGCCGAGCACCTGCGTAAAAGCCACCGCCACGCTGCCCAATTCGGGCGGTATGGCGCCCGCCTGCGATCCGCCGCCGGCATCGCCCGATCCCGGACTGCCATTGGCGACGGCGGTCGAGCCTGCCGGCGCCACCAACCCATGCATCCGGTTCGACCAGACGCGCTCGACCGCATACGGGCCCAGATAGACGACATCGCTGGCCGGGTTGGCGAAGTCGGCGATTTCCAGGCCGGAAGTCGAGTCGCCGGTGTCGTCCCACCAGCCTGCGCGAGTAGGGTTGGTGACGGCCTCGGCCAACTCGTGCGAGGCCGCTTCGGTCTGTTGGTCGAACGCCGAGCGTCCGGGAATGCGATCGTTGCCCACCGGATTGGGAATGACGGCGTACACCACCGTGTCGCCCTGCGAATCAACGAAGCTGTCGTGATAGCCGGCAAAGCCCACCGGCCGGCCGTTGCTGCTGCTGCCATCTTTGGTGACGGCCACGCCGGGAGGTGTGAAGACGAACAGCAGTTGGTTTGCGCCGGGTCGGGTGATGGCCCGCGAGACGATCTCGCTATCGAGCAAGCTCTGAATCGTGCGATCGCTGATCGTGCCGGCCCGCCAGTTGTCCTGCGGCAACGTCACGTGCCCCGTAAAGCTGCCGCGGCCGATCTGGCCCCCTTGCGGCGTGCCGTACTCGGCCAGCATGTCCATGAAGGTGCTGTTGGTGATCGTGCTGAAAAACTGATCGAGTTGGGCGGCGTTTTGGGCCAGCGCCGGGTCACTGTCCCAGCCGCGTCCCAGAAACACCGTTTCGACCGCCGCGTTATCAAGCAGCCGCCCCCCCTGATACGCGACTCCGGTAAGCAACCGGCGCGGTTCGAGACGTTCGATCTGGCAGCGTCGGCGCAAAAACATAACGGAAAAACAACGATCGTTCACTCGCCCCACGACAATCGCAGCATATTTAGCCGGTCTGGCAATCGCAAGTTTTTTTGCCATGTTAGAGATACCGCTCGAGCATGCGGCGGCTGGCGGCGTCGAGGGCGCGCAGGTCGGCAATGAGATACCGCATGCCGTGAGAATCGGTGACCGTGGCCTGGTGCGCGCCCAGCCGCCGCACGTGTTCTTCGCTGTCGAGCGTGAACGATGTGGTGCCGCGATCGGTTTCCACAATCCACTCGGTCGGCTCGACGGTCGATGCGATCTTCACAATGCGCCTGATCGCCGGAATGAAATCGCGCCGCGAAAGCTCGGCCTCTATCAACTCTCGCATTCTCGGCGGAACTTCCGCCAGGTCGGGATAACACGCCAGCTCGCCGCCGTGGGCATCACAGATCGAGACCCAGTGCGTGGGGTCGGTAATTGGAAACGCCCGCACCGGCGCCACGCCCACATGCTGCGTGCCGGCCGCATCGGTGAACACCAGCCTCCCCCAAACATCTTGAGACAGGTCGCAGTCGGCCGGCGGCGGGGAAGCGTCGTGAGTCGAGTCAATCATGGAAAGAGTCCGGATTCAGGGTTTCCGCGCTAAAGTAACCGCGGCACGCCGTGACGGGGATCGCGGTCGCCGTTGGCGACCGGCAAGTCTCCGCCACGGAGTGTCGGAGCTACCGTGGCGGCTTCGCCGACCTGCCGAACGGCACGGAGTCCGTTCGCTACCGAAGTCCGCATCTTGCTCACAACTCTCCCGCCAATTCCAGTTGTGCCCGGTGCAGCCGAGCATACGAACCTTGCCGGCTGAGTAGCTCGTCGTGCTGTCCGATCTCGACAATCTTGCCATGCTCGAGCACCACGATGCGATCGGCCCGCCGCAAGGTACTGAGCCGATGGGCGATGGCGATGGTCGTGCGCCCGCGGATCAGGTTGTCCAAAGCGAGCTGGATTTCTCGCTCGGTCTCGGTGTCGACGGCCGAAGTCGCCTCGTCGAGAATCAGAATCCTGGGGTCGATCAGCAGGGCACGGGCGATCGAAATCCGCTGCCGCTCGCCGCCCGAGAGCTTCTGGCCGCGCTCGCCGACGATCGAATCGTAGCCGTCGGGCAGGCGCAAAATGAACTCGTGGGCGCGGGCCGCGCGGGCCGCCGCGATGATGTCGGCGGGCGGAGCATCGGGCCGCCCATAGGCGATGTTTTCGGCGATCGTACCGTAGAACAGAAACGGTTCTTGCAACACGATGCCGATGTGCCGGCGATACTCATCCAGCGCCAGTTGGCGAAGGTCGTGACCATCGACGCAGATTGAGCCTTCATTCACGTCGTAAAAGCGGCAGACCAGGTTGACCAACGTGCTTTTGCCCGAGCCGCTGGAACCGACCAGTCCCACCATTTCGCCGGGCCGAATCAGCAGATTCACGTCGGAGAGCACCGGGCGGCTGCCGTATTGAAAGCCGACGTGCCGCAGCTCGATCTGGCCTTGCAAACGGCCCGGATGCCGCGGGTTGGCCGGCTCGCGCACGGTGGGCGCCTGATCCAAGATTTCGAAGATGCGTTGCGAGCTGGCCGCCGCTCGCTGCACCGCCGCCACCATGCGGCTCATCGAATCGAGCCGAGCGTAGAACCGCGCCATGTAGGCGATGAACGCGGTGAGCATGCCCACCTTGATTTCGCCGTGATAGATTTTCCAAGCGCCGAATGCCCAAATGACCAGCAGTCCCAACTCGGTCGAGAGCGTGACCACCGGCCCAAAAAACGACCAGACGCGGTTCACGCGATCGTTGGCCGCCAGCACCTGATCGTTGCTGGCGCGAAAGCGGTCGATTTCACGCCGCTCCTGGGCAAACGCTTTGACGACGCGGATGCCGGGGATGGTGTCGGCCAGCACGCTGGTCATGTCGCCCCACACGCGGCCCGCCTCTAAAAAGCCGCGCCGCAGCCGCTCGCGCACGTGCATTACCAGCCAGCCGAGCAAGGGAAACGGCAACAACGTAACCAGCGCCAGCCAGGGATTGATCCACAGCAGAATGCCGGCGGTCATCGTCATCATCAGCAAGTCGGTGCTGAAATCGAGCAGATTGAGCGAGAGAAAGTTGCAAATTCGCTCAGTGTCGGTGCTGACGCGGGCCATCAGGTCGCCGGTGCGTTGCCCACCAAAATACTCCAACGAAAGCCGCTGCAAATGGGCGTAGGTGTGCGTGCGCAGGTCGGCGCTGATTCGCTCAAATACCCAGGCCAAGACATAGGTGCGCGCCCAGTTGAGCATCCAGGCCAACAACGCGGCGGCCAGCAACCCCGCCAGGTACCACGGCACCAGGTCGAAGCGATCGGTCTTGCCTTCCTGATAGGGAATCAGCACGCGATCGAGCAGCGGCATGGTGAGATACGGCGGCACGAGGCTGGCGGCGGTGCCCGTCAATGCCAACGCGAAGCCCAGGGCCACCGCCGGCGCGTGGGGCCGCGCAAATTGCCACAGTCGCAGCAGCGAGCGGGTGGGCCGGGCGGGTTTGCCGCCGGCGCAAAAAGGACACGCGACGGACTCCGCCGGCAGTTCGGCGCCGCAATCGGGGCAGCAGTTTTTGCCTGACTCGGCGAACGCGCCTTCCAGCCGCCCGCTGAGCGCGCCGCGGCGGACCGTGGTGAATTGCTGCACCAGCCGGTCGGCGTTCGACGAGCGGCCGAGCGTATAGTGCCAGTGCGCCAGACGCTGGCCGGGCGCCAGCAGCTCGAGCGTGCCGACGCCGGCCTGGCCCACCGCGCCTAGCTCGGTGATGCTGTCCAGCGGCCATGACCGCCAGCGCGCGGCCTCGGCCGTGGCAGCGCCGCCGTCCTCTGGGCTTTCGCTCGATTCCGCCGAAGTCGTCAGCACGCGGCGATCGGTGACGACCACTAAACCCTTGGCGTAATGGAGCCGCGCGTCGAGATCGGGCTCAAACCAGGCCAGCACCACTTCGCCGGGCTCAAGCTGTCGGCGAACTTCGCGTTGCCAACTGGGCGGAAGCTGGATCGCAGAATCGGACGGTGCGGCCAAAAAAGAGATCTCCCGAATCGAGAAACGTCGGCGTCGGTGGCAAGCGGCGCGGACGGCGTGGTTCTCTATTGATTCTACGCCGAAAACCGCTGACCCTCCTAGGCGAAATCTCCACGTCCAGGTAGAATTAGGGCTTGGCGTCAAGCGGCAGACCCCCGAACCTGAACCCTCGATTTTTAGCATGGCGAAGAGCAAGAAAAAGGTGGAGACCGTTTTTCTGGTTTGCGAAGAAACCGGCGATCACAACTACACCATCCGGCGAAAGATGGGCGGCGAAAAGCTGAAGCTCAGCAAGTATTCACCGCGGCTGCGTAAGCACACGGTCCACGTCGAAAAGAAGAAGTAGCTCGAGGTCGGTTTTGCTTTCTCGCGGGAATGCTACGAGGGCGTCCCCCATCGGTCACGGAACGTCAGGACGATATGGCCAAGCAGTGGCGTATTTATCCGCATTCGGCCGAACGCATCGCCGCGCTGGAGCGAGCGGCGGGCGTCTCGGCGGTCGTCGCGCGGCTGCTCATCTGCCGCGGCGTGGACGACGCCACGCGCGCCCGCGAGTTTCTTGATCCTAAACTTTCGCAATTGCGCGATCCCGGCGCACTGCCCGGCGTGCCCGCCGCCGTCGAGCGAATCGCCCGAGCCATCGCTGCCCGCGAACGAGTGGTCATCTATGGCGATTACGACGTCGACGGCATGACCGCCACGAGCCTGTTGCTGCAATGCCTGCGGCTGCTGGGCGCCGACGTGGGTTATTACGTGCCGCACCGGCTCGAAGAGGGTTACGGACTGAATCACGACGCGCTGCGGACGCTCGCGTCGCAGGGCGCCAAGCTGGTGGTGACGGTCGATTGCGGAATTGCCAGTGCCGCCGAGACCGAAACCGCCCGCTCGCTCGGGATCGATCTGATCATTACCGACCATCACGAATTCGGCCCACGGCTTCCCGAAGCGGCGGCCATCGTTCACCCTCGTCTGCCGGGCACAGCTTATCCCTTCGCCGGACTGAGCGGGGCTGGCGTGGCTTTCAAGCTGGCCTGGGCGCTCTGCCAGCAAGCGAGCGGCGCCAAGAAGGTCGGCGATGCGATGCGTAATTTCCTGCTCGGCGCGGTCGGGCTGGCCGCGCTGGGTACCGTGGCCGACATGGTTCCGCTGATCGACGAAAACCGAGTCCTCGTGCAGCACGGGCTCGTCGCGCTGAAAGAGCGCCCGGGACTCGGACTGGCCGCGCTGTTGCGTTTGGCCCAGCTCGACCAGAAACCTCGGCTGGCGACCGACGATCTCGGCTTTGCGCTGGTCCCGCGGCTAAATGCGGCCGGACGGCTGGGCCAGGCTCAACTGGCGGTCGAGTTGCTCACCACCGCCGCGGCCGAGCGGGCCACGGCCCTGGCCGAGTACCTCAACGAACTGAACAACAGCCGGCAAAGCCTGGAGCGCAGCATTTATCTGGCGGCGCTCAAACAAGCCCAACAGCACTTCGATCCTGAGAGCGACGCGGCTTTAGTTCTGGCCGAACGCGGCTGGCATCCGGGCGTGATTGGTATCGTGGCCGGGCGCCTGGTCGATAAGTTTCATCGCCCCGTGATTCTGGTAGCGCTGGATGAGCTGGGCGTGAAGCCGGGCATTGGCTCGGCACGAAGCGTGCCCGGCTTCAATCTGCACGAGGCGCTGGCCGCATGCACGCATCACCTGCTTAGTCATGGCGGTCACGCCGCGGCGGCCGGCCTGAAGATCGACGATGACAGACTCGACGATTTCCGCGCCGAGTTTTGTCAGTGCGTGGCCGAGGCGATCGCGCTGGAGCAGCGCGCCGCCGAACTGATGATCGATGCCGAAGCGTCGTTCGGCGAGCTGACCATGGCGGTGCTGAACCAGATGGAGCGGTTGGCCCCCTTCGGCCAGCACAATCCGCGCCCGCTACTCTGTACCAGTGGAGTGACACTGGTCGAGCCTCCGCGGCGGATTGGCGGCGGAGAGCGGCATCTGGCGCTCAAATTGGCGCAACAGGGTCTCGTGCTGCGTGCGGTGGCCTTTGGCGGCGGCGAATGGGCCGACGATCTGGCCGCCGCGAACGGTCCGTTGTCGATCGCCTTCCACCCGATCATCAACGAGTTTCGTGGCCGTCGTTCGGTCGAGTTGCAAGTAATCGACTGGCGCGTCGCCGAGGCTGTTGCCGCCGCCGGATAACGGCGCACCATGCCGGTTGATTCGTGAGGGAGACTCGCTTAGGCTGGGCGTGAGGACCTCAGAATCAAGCTCGGCGACGGCATGAACAACGCAATCAGTGCACACGCGACGGGCTGCCGCGCAACTTCCCAGGCAGCTTGGCCCGTTCTTCTGATCGTCGCCCTCAGCGTGGGCGGCGCCGTGCATCTGCGCGCGGCGCACGCGGCGGAGACCGAGCCGGCCACGGTTGAACGGATCGCCAGCCCGCTGGAAGCCGAGGACACGCTACGGCATTTTCGGCTGGCGCCGGGGCTGGCCATCGAACTGGTGGCAGCCGAGCCTGAGGTGATCGATCCGGTAGCCGCCCGCTTCGATGAAGACGGCAAGCTGTGGGTGGTGGAAATGGGCGATTACCCCAACGGCCCCAATCGCGGCGCGCCGCCGCTTTCGCGCGTAAAAATGCTCGCAGATGCCGACGGCG
>DASVHB010000546.1:0-5696 GCA_036379195.1 Pirellulales bacterium | reverse complement strand
GCCAGCAAGCGGTCGCGCTTGCGGCGATAGTCGGCAATCCGCGACGACATATCAACATCAAGCGCCGCCGCGCCGGCCCATTGCGCCGGCTGCGGCGCGCAAACAAACGTGTATTGCTGCAACTTGAGCATGGCGTCGATCACCGCGCGCGGCCCATGAGCAAAACCCAACCGCCAGCCGGTAATGCCGTAGGTTTTGCTAAAGCCGTCAATCACGATCGTTTCGGGATTGTATCGGGCCGGCGAGTCGAACGGCTCATAGCAAAAGGCCCGATAAATTTCGTCGCTGACCAGCGCGATGCCGCGTGCGGTCGCCAAAGCCGCCAATTCGCGAATCTCAGCCGCGCCGGCGACGACGCCCGTCGGGTTGCTCGGGCTGTTGAACAAAATCAGCTTCGTGCGCGGCGAGAGAGCCGCGCGCAAGCGGTCGAAGTCGATGTGAAAATCAGGGTAGGTATCGACCCTGACGCAAACGCCGCCGGCCAATTCCACCAGCGCCGGATACATCACAAACGAGGGATCGAAGACAATCACCTCGTCGCCGGGGTTCACCAACGCCAGCAGCGCCAGCACCAGCCCGCCGCTGGTGCCGCTGGTGACAAACACCTGCCGATCGGCGTGACGGTATTCCGCGTCGATCCGCGCTTGCAGCTTTTCGCGCAGCACCGGCATACCCTGGCTGAGGGCATAGCCGTTTTTGTTGGCTTCGATGGCTTCGATGGCGGCCTGCTTGATCTCCGGCGGCACTTCAAAGTCGGGCTGCCCGATGGAGAGGTTGATCGGGTCGCGCATCTGATTGGCCATGTCGAACACTCGGCGGATGCCTGAGCTGTCGAAATGAGCCATGCGAGCGGAGATTTGCATCAACGGTTCTTCCAATCGACGCCCGACAGCGAAGCCAACGCCAGGTGCAATGCTTGCGTGCCATCGCGGTGATGTCCCTGGGCCGCCAAGGCGATGTAGAGCTGGTTCGCCAGCGCCAGGCCCGGCAGCGAAAGGTTCATGCGCCGCGCTTCCACCAGGGCAATGCCCATGTCTTTAATAAAATGCTCGACAAAGAAGCCCGGATCGAAGTTATTGTCAATGATGCGCGGCCCCAAGTTCGACAGCGACCAGCTTCCCGCCGCTCCCGACGAAACCGATTGCATCACCGTCTTCAGCTCAAGCCCCGCGCGATAGCCATAGAGCAAGGCCTCGCAAACGCCGATCATGTTGGTGGCGATCAAGATTTGGTTGACCATCTTCGTGTGCTGACCCGCTCCGGCCGGACCTTGATGCACGATCGTTTTGCCCATCGCCTCCCAACAGGGGTTCAACGCCTCGACCACGTCTTTTTCGCCGCCGATCATGATCGAAAGCCGCGCCTCGCGGGCGCCGATGTCGCCGCCCGAAACCGGCGCGTCGACGCTATGCACGCCGCGCTGCTTGGCTTGGGCGGCGATCTCCTGGGCCAACGCCGGCTCGCTGGTGGTCATGTCGACCAGGATATTGCCCGACTTGCTGCCGGCCAGCGTGCCGTGTGGGCCAAGCACCACCTCGCGCACGTCGCTGGGGTAACCGACAATGGTAAACACCACGTCGGACGCCTGCGCGACCGCCTGCGGAGAATCGGCCCAGTGGGCGCCCTTGGCCAACAGGCCCTCGGCCCGAGACCGGGTGCGATTGTAAACCGTCACCGAAAACCCCTTGGCCATCAGGTGGCCGCACATGCTCGTGCCCATCACCCCCACACCGATCCAACCCAGCTTTGTTTTGCCGGGCGCCACTTGACTCACCGCCATTACCATCTCTCCTCAGGACGTCGAATAATTTCGTTTAGAATGATTGCCTGCCGCAGGCTTTGGGCGTCAGCCAAGAGCGCGGCAAAAACCTCATTGGCCGGGGCGGACGTGACCGCGGTCGAACCATCAACCAAAGTTCCGGGCGAAGGCGCCGTCTGAACGTCCGCTTCTTGAATGCTGCCCACCGAGTGCTCAAAGGTTTGCATGTGGGCCTGAAAGGCCGATTCCGTCTGATCGACATGACCCAATTGCGCGGCGCGTTGGCTCAATTCGGGGTTGTCCACCTGCGCGTAAACCGGCTGCGGCCAGCGGCCGGTTGGGCGCGGTTCGATAATCTCCGCGGGCAGGGGCCGTTCGAGCGTCGGCGAACCCGCCGCGGCGCGTTTCGCGGGCGATCGCTTCTCGGCCGCGCGACGGAGAAACTCGGCCACTTCGTCTTGTACTTCAGGTCGCCCGGCGGGACGCGGCTCGGCGGGACGCGGCGGACGACGCTTCTGCGCTTTGGCGCTGCCAATCAGGTGATTGAACAGATAAATCAGCCCGAAGACCACCATCACGATGATCTTCAGAATCTCATCCATGCCCCACCCCGCGGCCAACAAGCAAGCGCAACTGTTCATTGTCCACCCGCCCTGACAGGCAACCGCGAACCGCCTCCGCCGGCGATGGCCGTGCGCATTTCGGTATCGGCCTGTACGTTGCGCAGCTTGTAGTAATCGAGAATGCCGAGTTTGCCGTGCTGAATCGACTCGGCGATCGCCTTGGGAACCTCGGCCTCGGCCTCGACCACTCGGGCGCGGCTTTCTTCAATGCTTGCCATCATTTCTTGTTCTCGAGCGACAGCCATGGCGCGCTGGCCCTCGGCCTCGGCCCGGGCGCGGCGCGTGTCGGCCTCGGCCTGATCGGCCTGCAGGCGGGCGCCGATGTTATCGCCCACGTCGATATCGGCAATGTCGATGGAAACGATCTCGAAGGCGGTTTGCGAATCGAGCCGCTTGGCCAGCACCGCCTTGGAGATGCGGTCGGGGTTTTCCAACACCTCGGTGTGCGATTCGGACGAACCGATGGCGCTGACGATTCCCTCGCCCACGCGGGCGATGATCGTTTCTTCGGTGGCCCCGCCGATAAGCTGCCGCAGGTTCGCCCGCACGGTGACGCGAGCCTTCACCTTGAGTTGAATGCCGTTTTTGGCCACGGCGTCGAGCGTTTGACGGCCGGAGTTTCGTCCGGGGCAGTCGATGACCTTGGGATAGACGCTGGTTTGCACGGCCTCAAGAATGTTGCGCCCGGCCAGGTCGATGGCGGTGGCCTGCTTAAAATCGAGCTCGATAATTTTGGCCTTGTTGGCGGCGATGATGGCCCGGATGACCAACGGCACGTTGCCGCCGGCCAAATAGTGCGATTCCAACGCCTGGCTGGTAATGCCGGTGTGCTCGCCCAGCCCGGCCTGCACCGCCATGATTTTGCTGCGCACGATGACGGCCGCGTTGACCTTGCGAAACGTCATACCCCAAAGGTCGAGAATGCCGATGCCGGCCCCCGTGCTGACCGACTGGATCCAAAAGCGGAAATAGCGCGCGAACACGGCCAAGATGATCATTAGCGCCACTAGGATGCCCAGCAGCACGACCACCCAGATAATCTGCATCAAATTAGCCCCGTCGTTTGCGGCAAAAATCATAAGCAAAAATTCCTCCGTAAGAATCGTCGCCCGCCGGGGCGTACTTGTCAAGCTGGCGGAAGCTTCGCCTCTTCTCGGCGGCGCTTAGAGTCTATCCGAAAACTCGCCGTGGGGCGGGCCGCCGGCCCGTCTGGAAGCGAAAGACGGCTCGGCGAGCCGCCCCACGATACGCCGCCACGGCGAAATTCGAGTTTTCGGATAGCCTCTCAGAACGTGGTCCGCTACGGCCGCCCCCCTCCGCGACGTCCGGTCATCTCCAGGACGCAGATGACCGCCATCATGCAAACCACCTGTGCGACCACGATGGCGGCCCCGGCGGCGTTGACCTGATGCAGCAGCAGGCCGCCCAGCCCGCAGGTGGCGGTCACCAGGTAAATGGTCAACACCGCTTGGCCTTTCGTCATGCCCAATTCGACGAGGCGATGCGAAAAGTGGTTCTTGTCGCCTTCAAAGGGACTGCGGCGCTGCCGCAGGCGAATAATGACGACCGTCGCCGTGTCGTAAAGCGGCACGGCCAAAATGCAAAGCGGCGCCAAAATCGTGTGCGGCGGCAGATTTCCGCCGCTAAAGGTGGCCATGCTGGTGGCCGTGGCCAGGCAATAACCGACCAGGTAGCTGCCGGCATCGCCCATGAAGAGCCGCGCGGGCGGCCGGTTGTGCCACAAAAAGCCCAGCAGCGAACCCACGAACACCGCCAAAAAACCCGCCACGAACAATTGCGGCACACGCGTCACCGGGTCGGGCGTGGTGAGCAACACCGCCATCAGCATGGCGGCCGCGATCGCCGCCACGCCGGCCGATAGCCCGTCCATGTTGTCGAGCATGTTGAACGAGTTGATCAGCCCGACGATCCACAACACACTGATCGCCCCCGCCAGCCAAGGCATGTCGAGCAAAAAAAGCGACAACCGCCAGCCTTCCCAGCGCCAGACCAGCGCCGCGGCCACGCCGGTTTGCACCAGCAAGCGCACGCGCCAGTCAAGCCCGCGACGATCGTCAATCAACCCCAACACCACCAGCACCGCCCCGCCGCCCAGCAGAAAACAGAGCTTGGGCGCCTGGCTGACAATACCTGGCACATGCGGAACCACCACCGATGGCAGATCAATGCCATTGCCATAGAGCAATACGAGGTAGCCGCAGGCCAACGGCAGCACCATGCCGGCAAACACCGCCAGTCCGCCGCCCAGTGGCGTCGGTGTGCTATGCACCTTGCGGTGGCCGGGCCGATCGAGCAAGCCCCAGCGGGCCGCGCCGCGGCGCACGAGCCAGGCGGTCGAAAGCGAAACCAGCAAGCCGGGCAGCGCAGCCGAGAGAATCAGCCAGTTCATGCGTTCTCCCGCGCGCGTGGCTGTGTCTCCCGCGCGCGGCGCTGGCAACGGTTGCGCACACGCAGAAAAAATGCTTGAAAATCAGCGCGGCGATAGTCGGGGTAGGTCCACTCGCGATGTTGCCAGCAGCCCCGACTAAAATAGAGCGTGACCTCGGCAAAAATTCCGCGGTCGAGATAAAGCCGGTGCGAGTGGTCTTTGGTGGAGGCCAGCACAAGCTTTGCCGCCGTCAGGTAACCGGGATCGAGGTTCAGCGGCCGTGGCTCGGGGTGGCCCGCCAACCGCGCATATTCTTGTTCCCACTCGCCCGTTTCCAGCTTGATGTCTGGCAGTCGGGCCGGGTCAATCGGCCGCTCGAAGGCGAGGAACTGCTTTCGCAAATTCTCGCCCATGGTCGTCCGGTAGTAGTCCGTCTCGCTGAAATCGAACACGTCGCTACGCTCGGCAAGCGGCCCCCAAACCCGCGCAGCGCGCTCGGCCGTCCAGTCGAGCGCTTCCTGATAGCGGCTGGTAACGGCCAAAATCAGCGTCACCGGCGGGTGTAGTGTGGGGCGGCCCATTGTGTTGACGGTGGAAAACGGCAGGTGTTCGGAATGTCCACCAACGATTCTAATTGCGTTGCCATTTGGAGGCTAACCGAAAACTCGTCGTGGGGCGGGCCGCCGGCCCGTCTGGCAGCGAAAGACGGCTCGGCGAGCCGCCCCACGATACGCTGTCGCGGCGAAATCCGAGTTTTCGGATAACCTTTCAGATCTAAGCGAGCGGGGGCAGGGCGTTTTGGCAGGCTCTTGACCGCGCCGCAACTGTAGTATCTACTGTACATTGACTTTTTTCAGGCGGACTGCCATGCCTCGATTCACGCCCGATGAACTACACGTCATGCGGCTTCTTTGGGAACACGGCG
>DASVHB010000545.1:0-7466 GCA_036379195.1 Pirellulales bacterium | reverse complement strand
CCTACAGAGCTCAAACCTAAGGACCACCGTTGGGGCCAACAAGCCGGCATTCATCCGTTGGCCTTCCGTGTGGACGACGTCGATTCGCAGCTCGCGGAACGCCACGGAGGGCGTTCCCTACAGAGGTCAAACTTAAGGACCACCGTTTGGGCCACCAAGCCGGCTTTCATCCGTTGATAGGCGCCGCACCGCAGGCAGATGGTGGGACGCGCTGCGCTCGACGAGCTACGACGCTCCACCGGCGTACAGTCGCTCAATCGTCTCGGAGAAATTCTTGTGGATCGTCTCGCGGCGCAGCTTGAGCGTGAGGGTCATTTCGCCGCGCTCGGCGCACAGCGGCCTGTCGAGCAAAGCAAACTTGCGGACCTGCTCGTAATGCGAAACGCCGCTGAGCCGCTGGTTGATCCGCTCGGTGTACAACGCCAGCGTGTCGGGGTGCGTCAACAGTTCTGCGATGGCGGGCGGCCCGCCGCCACGCTCGCGCCAATGCGCCTCGAGCGCCGCGCGATTCGGCGCAATCAGGGCCACCAGATAATTGCGGCGGTCGCCGATCACCACCGCTTGCTCGATCAGCGGATCGGCCTTGAGCAGCGATTCCAAATAAGCGGGGGCAATGTTCTTGCCCGCCGACGTGACAATCAGCTCCTTCTTGCGGCCGGTGATCTTCAAAAAGCCGTCGGCGTCCAATTCGCCCAAATCGCCGGTGGCCAGCCAGCCGTCGCGCAATACCTCGGCGGTGGCTTGGGGCTTGTTCCAATAGCCCACCATCACGTGCGGGCCGCGGGTAAGGATCTCGCCATCAGCCGCGATCTTCACCTCGACGCCGGGAATCGGCCGGCCGGACGTACCGATCTTCATGGCCGCGGGCGTGGCCGCACTGATGACCGGCGAACTTTCGGTAAGCCCATAGCCTTGGCCGAGAAACACGCCGCGCTGGTTGTAAAACATCGCCACATGGTCGGAGAGCGGCGCTCCGCCGGAGCAGGCGGCTCGCAACCGCCCTCCAAATGCCGCCGGCAGCACGCCGGGCTGATCGGCAAGTCCTTGATCGACCAGGTATCGCTGTACTTTCTCGAAGAAATACGGCACGCCGTTGATGAGTGTGGGATGCAGCTCGGCGGCATTGCCGATCGTTGCTTCGGGACTTTCGGCCAGGGCCAGCTCGCCGCCGCCGGCCAGCCAGGTATAGACATCGCACGTTCGGGCAAAGATGTGGCTCATCGGCAGCCAGGCCAATCGCAGGTCGTCGGCCTGTCGGCCGAAGGCAGTCAGCGTGCCCAGCGCGTTGGAGGCCAGGTTACGCTGATTGAGCATCACGCCCTTGGGTTCGCCCGTCGTGCCCGACGTATAGAGAATCGTGGCCAGCTCATCGGGCGTGACGTGCTCGACCGCCTCACGCGCCAGCCGTTGGCCCGTGGCTTCGTCGGCGTGCAGCAGCAGATCGCGCAGGCAAGCGATGTCGATGCGCGCCGCGTCCGGGCAGGGTTCATACGAGACGAACTTGCTTGCGGGGGGAAAACCGTGGTGAATTTGATCGTATTCGAGCAACCTGGCCGCCTGTTCGGGACCTGCCAACAGCACAAGCTTTGCGCCGCAATCGGCAATTTGAAACGCCACTTGTTGCGCGGCCAGCGAGGCATGCACGGGCACGTGAACCGCTCGGGCGACTTGAATGGCCAGATCGGCCATGATCCACTCGTAGCGATTGGGCGAGAACTGCGCGACGCGATCGCCCGGCGAAACGCCCAGCGCTGCCAGCACGGCGGCCATCCGCCGCACGTCGTCGGCCACTTCCGCCCAGCGCAGAGCTTGCCATTCGCCGCCGCGCCGAAAGCGCAGCGCGGGGCGCGTGGCGTCTCGGGCGGCGCGCTCGGCAAACAGGCGAACGATCGTGGCATCGGACCAATCGGCAGACATCAGCGGCTCGGCTCCAGCGGTTTCAATAGCGGTCTATAGCCTGCCGGAAACCGCGCCGGTTGGCAAGCCGGTCGGGCGGCGTACCCCATACACATGTATTGCCTATTTCCAGTATTCAATCGGTTCGCCTTCGCGACCGTCTGCCACTTGGCCGTTTATTTATCGAATCGTGCAAGAAGCTCACGCCGATCGCGTAACGAGAAGCATTGTTCGTCGAGCAAGACCGGCTCAGTCCGTAACGTCTGCGTGAAGCCGCTGGCCGAGAACGAAATCAAGCCACCGTCAGGGTCATTCAACTTGATTTTCCATAGATGCTGAGATTGATCCGTCATGCTTTGATCTTTGTTTGCCGGCTGCCGCTCGACTTCCGAGATCGATAGGGGATGCGCCGGCACGGGATATCCCGCGGGATCGCGCCGCTCGAATGAAATCGCCAGGTTCATGACCTCGTGAAACACCAGCAGCGCAGGAGCGACGCGAAAACGGCACGGGCCAGAATCGCAAAGCCACTGGCAAATGTAGTCGATATCAAGCCGCAAATCTGAAGTCCAGTCGCCTTGCTCGGGCTCGCCCGTTTGGAATTCAATGCCCCAAATTCGGCAGTCGTGCCAGCAGTATTGCTCGAAGTCGTCGGTTGGATTGACACGTGTCATAGGGGCTTCGTTGATCACACCACTAATTCTATCAGCCGGGCAGCAAAACCGCTTTGGCCGCGGCATAAAGCAAGTCGACATCGGCCGCTTCTTTACCGATCGGCAGATAGGCGCTGCGGCCATCGACCACGCGCAGCCGCCCGCCAGACCGCGCAGCCAACTTCTCGATGTGGCTGCGACTTCGATAGCGAAACACTAAGTATTGCTCTTCCCGATGGATGGAATCAATCTGCCAGCCATGCGCCAAGATGCCGAGTTCGGTGCGCGTCAGCAGCCGCTCGACAGTCGCCGGGCGCGGCCCAAACCGGTCGGTCAGCTCCGCCGCCAATTCCGAAAGTTCCGCCAGCGTCGTCACGCGGGCCAGCCGCCGATAGAGATCGATCTTCAACCGCATGTCGGGCACATACCGCCGCGGCAAATACGCCTCGCCCGGCAAATCAAGATTGACGTCAATGGTTACCTTGGGCGGCAGCTTTTTCAGGTTGCGTACCGTTTTGTCGAGCAGATCGCAGTACAACTCGTAGCCGACGGCGGCGATGTGCCCGCTCTGCTCGGTGCCGAGGATGTTGCCGGCCCCGCGGATCTCGAGGTCGCGCATGGCGATGGCGAAGCCGGCCCCCATGTCGCTGAATTCCTCGATGGCCGCCAAGCGCTTGGCGGCGTTGGCCGTGAGCGAGCGGCCTTCATCGACCACCAGATAGCAATAGGCCCGATGTTTGTACCGACCAACGCGGCCCCGCAACTGGTGCAGATCGGCCAGGCCGTATTGATCGGCGTCGTCGATGAAAATGGTGTTGGCGTTGGGAATATCCAAGCCGCTCTCGATGATCGTGGTCGCCAGCAGCACGTCGAACTGGTGGTCGATGAATTGCAGCATGACCTGCTCGAGCTGTCCTTCGGGCATTTGGCCGTGGCCAATGGCGATGCGCGCTTCGGGCACGATCTGCTGCAGCTTCCAGGCCACTTGCTTGATGTCGTGAATGCGGTTGTGCACAAAAAAGATCTGCCCATTGCGGTTCAGCTCGCGCAAGGCCGCGTGACGGATCAGATCGTGATCGAACCGCACGACGCGGGTCTCGATGGGCAACCGGTCGGCGGGCGGCGTTTCGAGGTTCGAAATGTCGCGCAGACCCAACAGCGACATGTGCAGCGTGCGCGGAATCGGCGTGGCCGTGAGCGTCAGCACGTCGACCATCTGGCGATATGCTTTGAGCCGCTCTTTCACCGCCACGCCAAACCGCTGCTCTTCGTCGATGACGCAGAGGCCCAGATTATTGAATTGAATGTCGGACTGTGCCAGGCGATGCGTGCCGATCACCACGTCGATCGAGCCTTCGGCCAGCCCCTGCACGATCCGTTTTTGCTCCGCCGCCGTGCAAAAGCGGCTGAGCACGGCGATCTCAAACGGAAACTCCGCCATGCGGGCTCGGAAGGTGCGGCCGTGCTGCTCGGCGAGCACGGTGGTGGGCACCAGCACGGCCACCTGATAGCCGGCATCGATGGCCTTAAAGGCCGCCCGCATGGCCAGCTCGGTTTTGCCATAACCCACGTCGCCGCAGACCAGCCGGTCCATGGGCTGCGAATGCTGCATATCGCGCTTGATGGCCGCGATGCCCGCCAGTTGGTCGGGCGTTTCCATATAAGGAAACAGGGCGTCGAATTCGCGTTGCCATTCGCTGTCGGGCGGAAAAGTGATGCCGTGGCGCGAGGCGCGTGCGGCCTGCATTTCGAGCATGTCGGCGGCCAGGTCGGTGACGGCGGCCTCGGCGGCTTTTTTGTGCCGCAGCCACGTCTGGCCGCCGATGCGGGCCAGTGTAGGCTGGCTCTTCGACCCGCCCACATATTTCTGTACCAGCTCGATCTTCGAGCTGGGCACATAGATCTTGGTGCCGCCGTGGTACTCGATCTCCAGGTGTTCGTCGCCTTCGCCCTCTTCGCCCAGCAGCTTCAGGCCGCGATAGCGGCCGATGCCATGAGCCAGGTGTACCACAAAATCGCCTTCGCGCAGCTCCAAGAAGCTGTCGATCACGCGGCCGAGTCGTCGCCGCGACGGGCGACTAAGGTCGGCGCGATGAAACAGCTCGTTGCCGCTCACCAACACCACGCGCTCGAGGACCAGCCGAAAGCCCGCCCGCAATCGCCCCAGCGGAAAGTGCAGCTTGCCCTCGGCCGCCAGCGTGGTGCCTTCAAAGATTTCGCCCAGCCGCTTGGCTTCGGCCTCGGCCTGGCAAACGACAAACACGTGCTGCCCCTGGCCGGTGGTCTCCAGCTCGCCACGCACTTTGGCAATATCGCCGCTGAAGCGCTCGACCGATTCGATCTTCAACCGGCAGGTGGTCTCCATCGAGCCGATCGAGATGCTGCTGGCGGTGACCGAGGGGAACCGGTAGAGCCGCTCAAGCACGGCTTCGAGCCGATGCGCGTCGATTTGCGCAGCGGCAGGGGTCTGATCGTCGGTGGCCGGGGCATCACTCTCTCTCCCTTTGGGAGAGGGCTGAGGTGAGGGTGCCAGCCGATCCACATAGTGCCGGCCTTCTTCACGCAACTGCGATGGCTCGACGAGCAGCACCCAACTGGCCTCGGGCAGGTAGGAACTAAAGTATTCGCGGTCGCCGGCGGCCGGCTCCATCACGGTCAGCTCGACCGCGTCGAGGGCGGCCAGACTACGCTGGCTGGCCACTTCGAAGCGGCGGATCGATTCGATCTGGTCGCCGAACAGTTCGACGCGCACCGGGTCGTACCAGTCGGGGGCGAACAGGTCGAGAATGCCACCACGGCTGGAGAACTCGCCCGGCAACTGCACGGCACTGGTGTTTTGGAATCCTTGCTCGACCAGCCAGCGAGCGAGCATCTCGACATCGACGGTGTCGCCCACCGCCAGCCGGCGCGTTTGCCGGGCGATGGCCTTGCGCTCGGGCACCGGCTGTAACAGCGCCTGAATGCTGGTGACGATCAGCCGTGGCGGCTCACCGCTATCGAGCGCCTTAAGCAGCCGCAACCGGTCGCCAAACGTCTCATCGTCGACGCTGCGCTCGGCGGATGTCGCTTCCCAGGCGGGCAGCCGCTCGGGCGGTTCGGGCGTGAAGAGCGCTAGATCGTCGCATAGGTCGTCTAGATCGTTGGGTTGCGGACAAACGACGAGCAACGGGCCGGGCGCATGGCGGACCAGAGCCGCCACCACCAGCGCGCAGCTCGAGCCCCAGACTCCGTCGAGCGTGGCGCCGTGCCCGGCTTGCAGGCTGGCGACCACTTCGGCGAAGCCTTCGGCGGCGTCCAATCGCTCGGCCAGTTGCAACAACGGGCCGGCGTCGGTCACGAGCTGTTCGGCCTGCGCCATGAGTAGCTGTAGCCTACCGCGAGAAGCGGCAGACGGGGAAGAGCGGAATGCCGCTGGTCGGTCGAAGCCCGGCAGCAAGTCGTTCGGAATCTCGAAAAAACTGCTCTTGACGCCAGTTCTTGGTCTAGGTAGTTTCTCGGGCGGCCTTGTTCAAGGCGGACAAAGACCGAAGGTTGTGATGGCCTCTGCGTGCCCCCCGTGGCATGACAGAGGTTTTTTTGTTCACCGATGGTGCTTCACGATCGAGCAACACTCTGCCGACCAGCGTGAATCTGGGCCAACCGGCATGAGTTTGGGCCGACCGGCATGAGCCTGGTAACGGCGCATCGGGCAGTCGCGTCTTTTTTACGAAGGACGGAATTCCTTCCGTCCGCAACGCCAAACCAGGCAAAGGGTAGGGAAACTCATGCTCGTATTGTCTCGCGCTCGTGGAGAGCAAATCGTCATCGACGGCAACATCACGGTCACGGTCCTAGAGGTACGGGGGGATAAGGTCAGGCTGGGCTTTGACGGTCCCGCGGAAGTGCCTATTCACCGCCAAGAGGTCCATCAGCGTCTGGAGCAAGACCGCCGAAGCTGGGACCGTAGCGGTCAAACTGGCCAATTAGCGTGCACGGGCTAAGCTCGCGATAATCCGGCTTGGCCCTTGGGGGCGGTATCGCTATGATCGCCGCCCACTTCCCCAGGGTGAGCAGGAGAAACCATGAGCACTTGGTGTCGCCGCCGCGGCGCGGCAATGGTGGTTGGCTTCGCGGCGGCATTGGCGGCCGGCTGCGAAGCGCCCGAAAAGGTCAAGCCCGAAGGGATGGGCCGCGCCCGCACTCCGCAAGCGGTCGATGCCTATGCCTCTCGATATGGAGTCTCGCGGCAACAGGCCCGCGCAGAGCTTACCCGCATGGCCGACGCCGCGGATGAGGAAAAAGCCCTCGGCGACGTTCAAGACGCCGGGGTACGAATGCGATAAACTGTCTGATTCGAAGCAAACGGAATCTCCACAGAAGGCAACGAAGAAAACAAAGCGAAGATCTTTGAACTGTGGTGTGCCAGCCTAGAGCAACTACTCTGATAGTTGCCAGGAGAGTGCCAAATCGCCGACGATCAGCAGAGCCTCGATCACCAGTAGGACGACGATCCACATTTCCAGCCGATATTCCTGGCTGAAGTAGCGGAATTCGCTGAGCCGATCGTTGGCTAATTCGTAAAGGTCTTCGAAGACTTCCAATCGATCGTCGACGTATTTCAACCGCTCGGTAACTTCGGCTTGTAGCGCCAACTCGGTAGCCAAGCGCCGGCCGGCGCCTGGCAAGGTGGCCGGGGCTTTTTCCAAGTGCGGCGACAGTCGAGCAAAGCGAATTCGCCGCAAAGCCGTGCTGCGCGTCATCCGATTGACGTGGTCGCGCCGGGCGAGCGACGCGCGGTCAACCCCGTGCGTCAAGAGCACGTCGGCCTCGGCGGTCGGCCATGCTTCTTCGAGCTCTTGTTCCAGGCGACGTAGCTCACTTTCAAAAAATGCAAAATCGACCAGTCCGGCCATCAGTTCGGCCATCCTGCGACTGCTG
>DASVHB010000544.1:0-4131 GCA_036379195.1 Pirellulales bacterium | reverse complement strand
GCATAGAAAACCGTGGGGGAGATGTCCAGTTCGTTGCACAGGTCTGAAATGGCGACCTTTTCGACGAGATGCCTTTTGAGGGCGGCCACCTTCTCAGTGGCGGGAAAAAAACGACGTGGTTTCTTCATAAGAACCTCCTTTTGGGTTTATGCTAACCCAAACAGAGCGTTCTTCCACTTTCGACTGAGGCAAAACAATTCGTGTACGAGAAAGCGTCAGCGAACGCAGTGTTGTCAATGACGACAGTAGCGCAAGTTGTTGATCCTCGATTGATGTTCCTTCAAGATCGAGGCTCTCGAGATCGGCAAGCTCGGCGATGCGGCGCAGATCGTCATCGGAGACCGATCTGCCTCCGCACTGCGCCGACGTAATGCGGCCTTCGTCGCTGAAAATCACCCGCACGCCGGTCTCGCGCCATTGGGCGGCGACATCGGCCCGCCGCCACATCTCGAAACGCTCCGGCAGGCTGCACGCCAGGACCGCCGCGACGGCCAGCATTGGCGCCGTCGCCACCATCAAGCGCCACCGCGATAGCGGCAAATGAACTGACGGCCCTTGCAATCGCGCAACTGCATCTGTCCGCTTCGGCTGCCGGCCAAGGCGGTAGCCGCAGGCGCGCACCACACCCAGCGTTATCAGACCGTTCAGGAACGCGCCGGCCTCGATGCACGCCAGGGTGCACGCTTCTTCAATGTCTGGGGCGTTGAGCCACATTACCCCCAGTCCGATGGCCAGACCCGCAACCGTCAAAATGCACAACACCGTGCGCAGGACCACCCGCCGTCCGTCGGCCAGAATGAGCCAGGCCAGCGCCACGATCGGCAGGCCGGGCAGAGCAATCATGGCCCCGATAAACCCCGCCTCAGCCACCATTGCTGGTAAATCTTCGACATCGAAGGCACTGGCCGGCGATAGGCAGCGCAGGGCGGCCAACGAAACGGCGGCAGCCAATGTCCAACCCAGCAACGCACGCAGCGTGAACTGTCCGCTCGGTAGCCCCGCACCGCCACCCCAGGCATCTTTGATGGTGCCGGCCAACTCAGGTTGGTGGGTCAGAGAGATCACCCGCCAGCGACGGATTGCGCGGAGCAACCACAACGGCATTTGAATTAGCATGAATGCGGTCAGCCAGGCCGTGACAAAGAGCAGCCCGTCGGCCGCGTTGCCGCCGTTGCGTTTTTCTCCATAGCCGATGGCGAGGTACAGAATGGTGGCCAGCCAGAGCGTCAGCGGCAGCCGAACGGCAATCGGCTGCGGGCCCAAAACCGCCCACAGCGCCAGTAATGTGGGCGGAGCAAGCGAAGCGCCCAGCGTCAGCATATGGGCATAGTCCCACCACGAGCCTAGTGAAATGCCCCAAGGCGCCAGCACTCCAAAGGCGATTTGAAGCAGGAGCAGCAGGCCGAAGATCGCCGCGACTTGGGCGCCGGCCAAACTCGTCCGCGATGCAATCCGCCGCTGTATGGTATGCCAAAGCGCGCGAGGCGTTGCGCCCCCAGGCGTCGCAGCGAAATTTTCCATCCCTGTGTCGGCCATGAAATCATCCTGGAGTTTGGCCCCCGTGCGACGGAGATGCTTTGCCGTCGACCAGCCAAGTGTACGGAATGACAGAAAGATGGTCGACAGAAAAATTTTTCTGTCAGCGATTTTTCTGTCATCCCTTGCGATCGGGTAATGACTCGTTACCGTAACACCTCGCACTCGGGCAGCGCCTGCGCCAGCCGGGCGGCGCCTTGCTCGCTGACCGCCGTGCCGCGTAGGTCGAGTCGCTTAAGGGTCTTCAGTTTCGACAAAGCCGTCAGCCCCTGATCCGTTACGCCCGACTCACGCAGGTCGAGCTCTTCCAGTTCCGACTGATCGGCCAAGCGCGCCAGCCCGGCGTCGGTAACCGTCGCCGATATACCATTGGCGACGACCTTGCCCCTAGCGTGCAGTCGTTTCAGCTTCGGCTTCGTTTCGGAGATGCCCATACCTAGACCGAAGTGCACGGTTTTTTGCACCGATAATGAATGGGCCAATAGTGCGTCGGAAGCCCCGAACGTGATTTCTGATTGCGGACGCTTTTTCGAGAAGTCCGCCGCGCCGGCCTTGGTGACCGCCGTTAGCTGGGCTTCGATCACTTGCAGTTGCGGTACGTTTGCCAGCGTGGCCAGCCCGAGGTCCGATAGGTCGGTGAGGTTCAAATTCACGGCCTTCAGCTTACGAAATTGCTTGAGGCTTTTCATGCCCAAGTCGGTCACCGTTGTGCCGGTCAGGTCCAAAAAGCTGAGTTCTGGAAATTGGGCGAGAGCATCAAGATCGGCGTCGGTCACTTGGGTACGAGCAAGCGTCAACGAACGCAAACCGCTGAGGGGCGCCAGCAGCGCAAGCTGCCGGCGGTCGAGGGGTAGATCGGACAAATCGACGGATTCAAGCTCGGTGAGCAGAGCGACTGCACGCAGCAGATCGTCGGACGGCGCTGCGTGAATGAAACGCGCCGAGGTTAGCCGACCCGTGCCGTCGAATCCGACCTCGACCCCCAATTGCTGCCATTGTTTCGTCTCGTCGGCACGGCGCCACAGCTCGCGCTGTTGTGGAACCAGGCAGCATACGCCCACCGCCGTCGCCAACAAAGGCCCTGCCGCGACGGCAAACCGCTTGCGCGAGAGCGGCACTTGGACCGCCGGGCGCAGCGGGGCATCGGCACTTTTCTTGGACGGCCGGCACAGTCGGTATCCGCACGCCCGTGCTAATCCCACGCCGATCAGTCCGTTCAAAATAGCGCCGGTCTCAATCGAAGCCACGACAAAGGGGCTATCATTGAAACTGAAACCAGCGAGAGCGACCGCCAGGCCCATGACGACCAGGGCGAGCAGCACCGCGCGAAAGATCGGCCTGCGGCCTTCGGCCAATAAAATCCAGGCGGACGCAATCACGGGCAGGCCGCCCAACACCAACATGGCGGCGATCATGCCCGCACTCTCGAAGTAAACGATGATTTCGTCGGCGTCAACGTCGTCCGGCAGCGACATCCATCGCAGGGCGGCCAGCGACAGGGCGATAGACAACGTCCAGCCGAGCAGCGTCCGCACGGTGAATTGAGCCCTCGATGTCGCGGAGGCGGATTGGCTCGTCGGATTCGCGGCGATGGCTCGCAGCCGCCAGCGGCGAACGGCGCGCAACACCCACAGCGGAGCTTGCGCGAAGAAAAAAGCGGCGGTCCAGGAAACCGCGATCATCACGCCGGCGAAATGCCCTTGCCCATGCACGCTGCTGCGCTCGACCCCGTAAGAGATCGCTTGGCAAAACGCGGCAATCAGCCAGAGCGACACTGGCAAGCGCACGGCGAAGCGTTGCGGCCCGAACACAGTCCAAATTACCAGCAGGGCGGGCGGCGCCACCAAGGCGCCGATCAGCATGAGATTGATATCATCCCGCCACGAGCCCGAATTGCTCCCGTCGAGCGATGTCAGCACGCCGACGGCCAATTGAAGCAAGATGAGCAGGCCGAACAGCGACGCCGTCATGGCGCCGGCCAGAGTCACTCGCGCCGCGAGTTGCCGCCCGAGGGCGTGCCACAGCGCCCCAAGCGATATGCGTCCGGGCTGCGAAGCATAATAGACCATCCCTGAATCGGCCATGGGATCACCCTCCTTGGGTTTTTGGCCCCGTATGACAGCGCCGTTCTCGCCGTCGCTCATCCAAGTGATAGCCGAAGCTTTGCGGCGGGGTCAATGCTGAAGTTCATGCTAGGCCGCCGAGGGAACTCGCTTCATCTGGCCCGCCCTACGGATTGAATGACAGAAAAATGGTTGACAGAAAAATGTTTCTGTCAACCATTTTTCTGTCATTCCTATCGCTATCCGTGGGGACCGAGTTAGCGTCCGCCTGTCGGCGGGAACAGGTGCAGACGCAGAAAATTTAGCGCTTGTTTGGCGGCGCGGGGCTTGAGAATGGCCGGATGACCGGCGAACGGCGCAGAGCGCGCGAAGACCGTTTCGGAGGTCGCCAAGGCAAAATGCACGCGCTCGGGCGCCGCGGCAGGATCAAGATGAGGAAACGGACCAACAGCCAGCCCGAAGTCGGCGCCGGCCCGCTCGCGGCAGGCTTGGGCCATCGCCTGAACGGCTGCCTCGCTGGCAATGCCGTCGT
>DASVHB010000543.1:0-4760 GCA_036379195.1 Pirellulales bacterium | reverse complement strand
CGAAGTTTGCTACGAAGGGACGCCGATCGACATCGCCTACCGCGATTACGAAATCCGCGACTTGCTGGCCCTGGAGTCAGACGGCGTCGACGTGCGACCGGTGCGCCGGCTCTTCAAAGAGAACCGCATCATTTCGTCGGTCGGCGGCGATTTCGATCACAAAAGCTGCTGGGAGATTCTAACCGATCCGAAGTTCACGCAGAAATACTTCAATGCCGACGAGCGGCAGGTGTTTCGCCGCCATCTGCTGTGGACGCGGCTGCTGGCCGACCGGCAGACTCTGTTGCCACACGGCGAGACGGGCGGGCTGCTCGAATATGTTCGCCGCGAGCATGACCGGCTGGTGCTCAAGCCGAATCGTTCGTATGGCGGCGACCGCGTGTATATCGGCCACGCCATGACCGCGGCCGAATGGGACGCGGCGATCGAGACCGCGCTCTCCGGCGGCGACGCCTGGGTGGTGCAGCGGTTGGCCAGCATTCCGGTGAATGAGTTCCCGGTGGTAAGTGAAGACGGCGCCACGCACGTCGAACCGTTTTACACCGTCATGGGCTTCGCACCGACCAAGTATGGACTAGGCATTGTCGGGCGCGCTTCGCAAAAACAAGTGGTCAACGTCGCGCAGCGCGGCGGCATGTGCGGCATTCTGATTGGCCGTCCGCTGGGCAAGCTCGTCGGGCCTGGATAGGGTTTTGTGAAGAGTGACGAGTGAGGAGTGAGGAGTGAAGAGTGACGAGTGAGGAGTGAAGAGTGACGAGTGACGAGTGACGAGTGACGAGTGAGGAGCTGGCGTAGTCATTTACTTCGCAAACGCTGAACCCTGTACCCTGAATCCCGAATCCTGAATCCCGAATCCTGACCCCTGCTTCGGCACACCGCTTGCAAACCCTCTGCGCGGCATCGCCGCTCACATGAAAACCAATCATCACACCAAAGCCGCGCGGCCCGCGGAGAATCCGGTGCGCACCGCCCGCAATGCGGGTCTGCGCTACGTGACCGACCATTCGCCGGGCATCCATCGGCGTCGCTCGGGCGGAGGATTTCAATACTTCAAGCGAAGTCGCCAGGTGCGCGATCCGGCCACTTTGGCTCGCATTCGTTCGCTGGCGATTCCGCCGGCCTGGAACGACGTGTGGATTTGTTCGTCGCCCGACGGACATTTGCAGGCCACCGGCCGCGATGCGCGCGGTCGCAAGCAATATCGCTATCACTCGCGCTGGCGGGCCATCCGCGACGACACCAAGTACGCCCGGATGATCGACTTTGCGCGGGCTTTGCCCAAAATCCGCCGTCGCACACGCCGCGACCTGGCCCGCCGCGGCATTCCGCGCGAAAAGGTGCTGGCCGCCGTCGTCCGACTGCTCGAAACCACACTCATTCGCGTCGGCAACGACGAATATGCTCGTGACAATCATTCTTACGGGCTGACCACCATCCGCAATCACCACGTGGCGGTGCGAGGCAGCAAGGTGCATTTCGACTTTCGCGGCAAGAGTGGCGTCGAGCACGAAATCGACATCGACAATCCGCGGCTGGCCCGTGTCGTCCGCCGCTGTCAGGATCTGCCCGGCCAGGAGCTTTTTGCCTATGAGGCAGACGACGGGCAGGTTTATGACGTCGGTTCGTCCGATGTAAACGACTATCTGCGCGAGATCACCGGGCAGGATTTCACCGCCAAAGACTTTCGCACGTGGGCGGGCACGGCGTTGGCCGCGCAGGCCCTCAAAGAATTTGAAGACTTCGATTCGCAGGCCGCGGCGAAGCGAAACATCACGCGGGCCATCGAGCGCGTCGCCCAGCGATTGGGCAACACCAAAACGGTCTGCCGCAAGTGCTATATTCACCCCGCGGTCATCGACGCTTACCTCGATCGCAGCTTGGCGGCGGCGGTCAAGCAGCGTGCGGCGCAAGAGTTGCGGAAGCGGATCGGCCAATTATCGGGCGAAGAGGCGGCCGTGTTGGCGCTGTTGCAGCGGTAATGCGTGCAAAATTGGTTCACAAAGTTATATCGCTACACCAGTTACGAAGCACCTTCCACCGCGGCGCTTGACAGAACCCGCAAAGGTTCGCTAGATTCCCACCAAAGGTCCCGCAGCGACCTGAATTTGGTAGGCAATGTCGTGCCCCGTCGGAAACAGAAACCGTGCGGGGTTTTTTTATGTCTTCGGCCTCGGTAGCGGCGTAATTCCAGACCGTTCTCGGGCGGCAACGCATGATAGGAACTCTACGAGGCACTTTGGTGGAACCAACGCGAAGCGAACCACGTGCTGACGGCGGTCTAGCGACGCCCGTTGCCGAAGGGCGCGGCGCCGGCGAAATCGTGTTGCCCGATCGCGTGGTGCGCGCCATGGCCTCGCTGCTGGAGTCGCATGACTACGCGCGCGACTTGAATTGCGACGCCTGGGATTTCGCCGTCGAGTTGAGCGCGCTACGCCGCCTGGGCGTGACCAATGGCGACTGCCGCTGGCTGGCGGGCAAAAAGCTGGTGCAGCACGCGGTCGAGTTGACGATGCAAGGCGAGCCGGTGCGCACGTTTCGCCAGGGCGGCGTGCTGATGTTCGGCAAGCGAACTTGCTTTCTGCTCACCGAATTGGGCGAGCAATTCGCCCGCAAGCTCGCCCGCGAAACGCCTCCCGCGCGTTTGGCGACGTATGGAAATTCGCAAGCGTCACCCCTGAGCGACGGCGCGGTTTCGGTGGTTGGTCCCGCGTCGCTCAGCGCGGCGCAGGCGGCCGGCGCCAACGGCGATCTGCTGGAACGGTCGCTCAAGCCGGTGTGGGACCGCGATCGTCAGCAACTGCGGGTGGGCAAAAGAATTGTCAAAGAGTACAAGGTGCCCGCCGCCAATCAAGAGGTCATTCTCGCGGCGTTTCAAGAAGAACACTGGCCGCCCCGCATCGACGACCCTTTGCCTCCGCATCCCGATCAAGATCCGAAGCGCCGGTTGCACGACACCATCAATTCGCTGAATCGCAATCAGCGGCAATCGCTGCTCAAGTTCTTGGGCGACGGCAGCGGCCAGGGCATCCGTTGGGAGTTTACCAGCCTGGTGGCCGGCAACGGGCTTGAAAAAGTTTGACTTTCGCCGCTCGATCGGCTATAGCGATTGACATCGCCGACGCGGCGTTCGGCGGGGTTCAGCACACCTCTCTTGCCAGGCGCTTGTATGTGTTGCTTCGTCGAAGTCGGCATGTTCGTGTTCGGCATTATCACGCTAGTCAAAGGCAGGTTCCAGCTTAGCCGCACCAAGGTCGTGGTGGGCGCTCCGGCTTATGCGATCGGCGCCATTCTAACGGCGGTGCTCCCGGTGGCTTTGATGATCGGCGTGATTGTTGGTCTGGCCGTCTTTGCCCAGGCTGGCGCGGCCCCGGGCGAAGGGATCAACGCTCAGCAGCGAATCGCTTATGGAAGCGTAGATGCGGGGGTAGTGTTGGTCGCGCTGGTGGCGGTCATGGCCATCGCATTCGCCACCGCCAAAGAAGCGGCCAAGAAGCCGCGTGCGACGCCATTTGGCGCGGGTTCGCTTCCGCCGACCGCTCCGCCCGATCCCAACAATCCCTATTCGGCGCCGCAGTCGGACCAGCGAGATCGCTTGCTCGACGACCTTCAATAGCGGGCGTTTTTCGCCCCAGCCCCTTGCAAATTGTTCCCTCGGCGGCCAAGCTGGTTGCGTTGCGACCGGACACGGTTCACGTCCGGCCACGTTTCGCCTATGAAAATGGAACGGCGCACAGGTCTCGTGCGCCGGGTCGTGTGGGGTGTCGCCCACGCGGTATGGCAGTTGCAACAAGCCGCCCCGCCGCGCGCGGCAACGGAACGAGAATCGGGCCAGTTCTTTTGAGGAGATCATGCATATGTGGCGTCGCTCTGGTAAGTCGATCCGGAAATCCCGCAACCTCAAGCACCGCGGCCAGCACAGCCGACGGACTCGCCGGCAAGCGATCGAAACGCTCGAATCGCGTAAGCTGCTGGCCACCGATTTTGTGCAAACAAACCTGGTGTCAGATCAGGCGGGTCAGGCTCTGGTGCAAGACCCGCGGCTGATCGCCCCCTGGGGCGTGGCCGAGGCGGACACCGGCGGCAGCTTTTGGGTGGCCAATAGCGGTTCGAGCACGGCGACGCTTTATCAAGGCGATGTCAATGGCAGTCCGTTCATCAAGACACCCGTCGATGTGGCCCTGCCCGGCGGCCTGCCCACCGGCGTGGCCTTTGTCGGCAATAGTTCGTTCACGCTCACCGACGACACCGGCGCGGTGGTGCCGGCCCGCTTTATCTTCGCCTCGCTCAATGGCAACCTGATTGCCAGCCCCGCCGTGAGCGCTGCGAGCTCGGGCCAGCTTTCGCTCGCGCGCGGGCAGGTTGTGGCTCATGTCGATGGCGCGGTCTTCACCGGCCTGGCCGAAGGCAGCGTGAACGGCCACACCTACCTTTACGCCGCAGATTTCCAGCACGGCACGATCGACGTCTTCGACACGAGCTACGACAAGGTGACGCTGGCCGGCACGTTCACCGATCCGAACATGCCCGCTGGGTATAGCCCATTCAACGTGCAGGTGCTCAATGGTCAGCTCTATGTGACTTATGCCGCCTACACGACCACCGGCGCTCAGCAGAGCGACGACGACGGCGACGAGAACGAAGACAACGGCCCGCAGAACGATGCCAAAGACAACGGCCACGGTAACGGCAACGGCAATGGCCATGGAAACGGGAATGGGAATGGCCATGGAAATGGGAATGGCCATGGAAATGGGAATGGC
>DASVHB010000542.1:0-5322 GCA_036379195.1 Pirellulales bacterium | reverse complement strand
AACCCGACGGCCGCCACGCGCAGTCCAAAATCGTCGAGCAGCTTGCGCAACTGCCGGCGGCCCGTTTGGGTCAGATCGCGTGGATTGGTTTCGCCGCGCGCGTCGATTTCAACGCCCGACACTCGCCAACCATTGGCGATTTGCAGGGCTTTTTTCAACGGCAGTTTCAGGCTACGCAACTGGACGGCAAGGCGAAGCGACGGCATGCAACGGTCTTTCCCGGGGGTAATGATTCGGCCAGCAAGAACCTCCTTCATTGGTCATTCTAGCGGCCGGCTGACCCGCGCCCATTGTCTCTCGGCAGCTCGCTTCGGTCCACCGCCAAACTTTCGCTGATTCCGCAAAAGCCTAATTTCGCGCCTCCCGCCGGGAAGGAGCAGGTCGACGTCACCGTCGCCGTCCCAGTCGGCGGCATAGGCTGAGCCGTTGGGCACGCCAATGATCGGCAGCCCGTCGGGCTTTTTCAACGTCTCACCGGCGGCGAAAGGGCCGTCTTTCTGCCGGCGGAAAACCACGACACTTCCGTCGCCCGCGCACGGCAGCAGATCTTGATCACCATCGCCATCGAAATCGACCAGTTGTGGCACAAAACCGATATCTTGCGCGGGTATCACGCGCCCGTCGCCGCCGCCGGCTTGGAACCACTCGAAATCGTCGAACCGCGGCTGTTGGTTGCTGCCATGGTTTCGGTAGATGCGCAGGTTACCGCCCTCACGCTGACCCACGAGCAAGTCGGCCAGGCCGTCGCCGTCGAAATCGCCGTAGCAGGGCGCGGCGCCGCCTCCTTCGACATCAAGCGGATTCCCCGCCGCCTCGACGCGACGCGGTTTCGACAAGCGGGCCGCTACGGTCTCTTGGCCGCGAGCGACCGAATTCGCCCCGCAAATCATCGCGGCGACGATCAGGACACGCATGCGATTGCTGCTCGATTGCTCCATCGCGCGTTCGCACACCTGATTGACGAAGCACTTGCCGTCCGCGAACTCGGGGCCGGTGCGGCAGTGCGAGATCAACGTCGTAAAAGCCCGCCGATCGAGAGATCTTCGTCCAACAATGGCCAGTAGATCCCATACCCTCCGGGCGAGAGCTCGGCGCGCTCACGCTCTCTGCGGGTCGCCGCTGCAAGCTTAGCGGAGCACCGCTCCCAAGCAATCGCCACGCGCTGTTCGCCAACGATGACAACCAAGCTCTCCGGCGTCGCTTCAATGCCGGTCGCGGTTGTCGGGTCAGTTGTCCGCATTCTCATCAACTCCAAAAAAATCGTCCCATGCCTGCGCGATGACGTCGAAATGGCTGAGAATAAGTTGCTTGATTTCGCGTTCCAACCGAGGCGTCAAGTTGTATGACCAGGCTTCTTCGATGGTCGCTAATGGCCGCAAAAGCCAAAACTTACACTCCGCCTCGCCCTTGCGAGCGTGTACATGAATTGGTTCGTGACCTTCGTCCGCATAAAAGAATAGCCTCCATCCTCGCTCCCTAAGAATTGTCGGCATAGGCGCCACCGAATCAAAGGTAAGCATCCCTGCTCGGAGTGTGCTCACGCGGCCCTCCGCTAGGCTCGATCATACTACATCCGCCCGATCAGCTCCAAGCAAATCTCGCGCACGCGCCCCGGATTGACGTTGGGGTTTTTCTTCTTGGCCTGCCCGACAAAGGCGCCGGCGGCTTGCAGCTTGCCCGACTTCACGTCGGCCACCAGCTTGGGATTCGCCGCCACCAATTCCTGGCAGAGCGCCACCAGGGCCGATTCGTCGACTTTCTCGATGCCCAGCTCGGCCATCACCGCCGCGGCCGGTTTGCCGGTGTCGAGCATCTGCAAAAACACCTCGCGGCCACGGGTGGTGTCGAGGTCGCCGGCTTGCACTTTTTTGAGCAGCTCGGCCAGCGCCGGCGGACGCAGCGGAAACTCGTCGATCGCCAGCTTGCGGTCTTTCAGCTCGCGCAGCACGTCTTGCGTCACCCAGTTGCTGGCCAGCTTGCCGTCGCCCGAAAGCTCGGCCACTTCAAGATAATAATCGACCAGCGCTCGGCCCCGATTGACAATCACGTCGCTATCGTAGGGCGAGATGTTGTAGGTCAGCTCCAAGCGGTGCCGCAAATCAGCGGGCAGCTCGCCCAAGGCGGATTTCACCGCTTCGACTTGCTCGGCGGCCACGGTCACCGGAGCCAAATCGGGGTCGGGGAAGTAGCGATAGTCGCTCGATTCTTCCTTGTGCCGCTGCGCCCGCGTGATGTTTTCGACATCGTCCCAGCCGCGGGTCTGCTTGGGAACGTCGCCCAGCCGCTGGCCCGTCTCAGTCCACACCTCATACTGCCGCTGGGCTTCGTAGGCCAAGGCCCGCTCGACCGCCCGAAAGCTGTTCATGTTTTTGATTTCGACGATCGGCGTGGGCACCACATGCCCGTCGGGCGTGTTGACGTGCAGATTCACGTTGGCATCGACCCGCAAACTGCCCTCTTGCATGTTGCAGTCGCTCACGCCCAGGTAGGTGAGCAGCAGCTTCAGCGCGTCGAGATAGGCAGCGGCCTCCAGCGGCGAACGCATGTCGGGCTGCGAGACAATTTCCAACAGCGGCGTGCCCGCCCGGTTCAGGTCGATCTTGCTGTCGGCTTCGCCGGCCTGTTCGTCGTGCATGCTCTTGCCGGCGTCTTCTTCGAGATGGGCGCGGATGATGCCCACGCGCTTCGGCTCAAACCTGCCTTTGGCGTCGTTGATCTCCAAATATCCATCGAAGCTGAACGGCAGGTCGAACTGGCTGATCTGATAGCCTTTGGGCAGGTCGGGATAGTAATACTGCTTGCGGTCCCACTTGGTGAACGGGGCGATCTGGCAGTTCAGCGCCACGGCGGTCCGCAGGGCCAGCTCGAAAGCTCGGCGGTTCATCACCGGCAGCGTGCCCGGCATGCCGACGCAGATCGGGCAGGTCTGCGTATTCGGCGGCGCGCCAAACCGCGTGCTGCACCCGCAGAACAGCTTCGTCTGCGTGAGAAGCTGTACGTGGACTTCCAGGCCGACGACGGTGGTGTAGGGTGGAGCGTGCAATCGAAAATCCAAAATCTAAAATCCAAAATCGGGCCGCCGCTGATGCCAATCGGTCGCCTGCTGATACATGTGGCAGGCGCGCAACAGCCGGTCTTCTTCCAACGGCGGGGCTTGCAGTTGCAGACCGATGGGCAGCCCGGACGAACTGAATCCGCAGGGGAACGCGATGCCGCCGATGCCCGCCAAGTTGGCGCTCACCGTGTAAAGATCGACCAGGTACATGGCCAAGGGGTCGTTCACCTTGTCGCCGATTTTGAAGGCGGGGCTGGTGGTGACCGGTCCGACGATCAGATCGACCTGTTGAAACGCCCGATCGAAATCTTGGCGAATGAGCCGCCGCACTTTGAGCGCCTTCAAATAATACTTGTCGCTGTAGCCGGCGCTGAGAGCGTAGGTGCCCAGAATGATGCGGCGCTTGACTTCGGCGCCAAAGCCCTCTGCCCGGCTGCGGCGATAGAGCCTCACCAGCGGCGAATCGAGCGACTCGACCGCCTCGGCGCCGGCCGACGCCGCGCGATCGCGCTCCGCCGCCAGCTCGGCCTGCATCGCTTTCTCGTCGGTGCGATAGCCGTAATGAACGCCGTCGTACCGGGCAAGATTGCTCGACGCCTCGCTCGGCGCGATGATGTAGTACGCCGCCACGCCGTATTTGCTGTGCGGCAGCGAGATCTCTTTGACCTTCGCCCCCAGCGACTCATACACCGCGACGGCCTGCCGCACGGCGGTCTCGACTTCGCTCTCCAGCCCTTCGCCAAAATGCTCGCGCACCAGGCCCAGCGTCAGCCCGGCCAGCGGCTGGCGGACCGTTTGCGAGTATTGCGGCGCCGGGCGGTTGACCGAGGTCGAATCGAGCGGGTCGTGCCCGGCGATCACTTCCAGTAGCAAGGCGGCGTCTTGGGCGGTGCGGGCAATCGGGCCGATCTGATCGAGACTGCTGGCAAAGGCCACCAGGCCAAAGCGGCTCACGCGGCCGTACGTGGGCTTGAGTCCCGTGACTCCGCACAGCGCGGCGGGCTGGCGAATCGAACCGCCGGTATCGGTGCCGATCGAGAGCGGTGCCATCGAGGCGGCCACGCAGGCGGCGGCCCCACCGCTTGATCCGCCCGGAATGCAGTCGAGGTTCCAGGGATTGCGGGTCTTTTGAAAGGCCGAGTTTTCGGTCGAGCCGCCCATGGCGAACTCGTCGAGATTGGTGCGGCCGATCAGCACCGCGTCGGCGGCTTTCAGCCGCGCGACCACGGTGGCATCGTACGGCGCCACGAAGTTTTCCAGCATCTGCGAGGCGCAGGTCGTGCGTTCGCCGCGGCTGCACAGCAGGTCTTTGACCGCCACGGGCAGCCCGGCCAGCCGGCCCAGCCGCTCGCCCTTCTTTCGCCGCTGGTCGATCTGCCGGGCTTGTTCGAGCGCTGGCTGCGGGTCGAACCGCAAAAACGCGCCGACGCTCTGATCGCCGGCTTCGATGCGATCGATAAAGGCCCGCGTGGCTTCGACCGCGCTGGCCCTGCCCGATGCCAGCTCGGCCAGCAATTCAGTGGCGGTCAATTCGACAAGCGACATACGTTGAAGAATCGATTCTAGGTTCTCAGGAGAGAGCAATCGCTGGTGTTAGCTGGAAGCGCTGCTCAAGACCGTCTCCGGTTGCATTTCGACCCGGATGGTTTCAAAGCCCGCGCTGCGCACATCTCGAATTGCCGACCGAATCGCTTCGATGAGCGTTGTCGCCTCTCGATGAAAGTGAATCCGAGGTGTGCCGGAAACCGTGGCGATGGTCCCATCTTGAAATGTTGCGTACAACGTGTCCGCTTGATCTTCGTCCGGTTCCTGCGCAAGGACCAACGTGAACTCGTGCATTTTTCGGTCTCGTCGCATGCAACCGGCTGGTCAATCTCCCAGCACCGCGGGCACCAAGTAAAACTCGCCGTCGGCATGCGGAGCACGGGCGAGCATTTCCGCCCGATCGAAGCTGGGCCGCAGCTCATCGGCGCGGAATACATTGCTGAGTTCGACGGCGTGGGCCATCGGCTCGACGTCTTCGGTGTCCAGTTCCGATAGCAGCTCGATATACCCGACCACCTGGCCCAGTTGCTGGGTCATGGTGGTCAGTTCGGCGTCGGTCAATTGCAGTCGGGCCAAGAGCGAGACCTTTTCGACATCGGCGCGGGAGAGACTCATGCTCGGTGGACGTTGGAGCGTCTGGTCAGATCGTGAATTAAAACCGGTTGCAAATCGATGCCACCACCCGGTCTTGTCCCGGTGGAGCAATGATTGACCGCTAGAAA
>DASVHB010000541.1:0-4023 GCA_036379195.1 Pirellulales bacterium | reverse complement strand
CAGGCGTGGCTCGATGAACTGGCGGCGCTAGACATCGCGCTGGCCGACGTGCGACTGTATCCCATCGCTCGCTCGCGCGCCGACCTGCGCCCGTGCGGTGTGCTCGCAGTCGCTTCTTCGATCGCCGACTTACGCGTCCGGCTTCCGGCCGGAGCTCCGCCGCGCGCTTACCCTTATCAAAAAATTGCCGGACGCCTATTTGTGCCGGCCGATGGCCAGCTTTGGCCGCCGATCGACCCGAGCGAAATCGTACAGCAGCTTGTGGGCGACATCTCCGTCTGGCATCCGGTGGCGGGGCTGGCCAGCTTCGAGGCCGCCGATGCCCTGACGGTGGCCGATCTGCTGCAAAAACCGATCGAGCGCCCGACCGATTGGGGCCATGCAATGGCCGGCTCGGCCGCCGCCCCGCGTTTGCTGTCGGTTCGGCCCGCGATCGTGACGACGTTGGAAGAGTCGCTCAACGAGTGGCGCGATGACGTCGGCGTGCTGCCGGCCGATAAGTTGCCTGCCACGCCCGTCGAAAAAGCCGGCGGATTATGGGAGCGGTTGCTTTCGATGACGGCGCCGGCAACGCTGCCGGCGGCGCGTGAGACGACTGGCCAACAAAGCCCGCCGCCGCCCGAGCGCCGGAGATCGCCGTTGATCGCGCTGATTTTCCCAGGGCTGGCCACGCTGCTCGCCTTAGTTTTCGTTGCCGCAATAATCTATGCCCTCTCCGCGAGATCGCCTTCGACCGATCTTGCCATCTCGCCGCCTGAGCCGGCGCCGGCACCGGTGGCAGCGCCCCCCGGACCTGCTCAGCCCGACGCGGTATCAGGTTGGCCGAACACCAACACGCCAAGCGCGTTCGACTGGCAGTCGTTGTTGGCGATTCTTGCGATTGCGGCTCTTGCCGGCCTGGGCGCGGCACTGACGAGAATCGGCGCGGCGGTGGCGAAAACAGCCACTGCCGCCATCGGCGCCGCCCGCGGCGCATTTCGACACGCTGCCGGTGGAACGATTCGGCATCTGGCTGGCCTCACCGGTTCGCTCGATGCGTTGCGGCGCAGAGAAATCGATCGCCTGCTGCATTTGCTCGATGTCGATCCTGACCAGGGGTTGCGGTTTGCCTTGCCGCTGACCGGCGGCGGCCATCGCGGGCTGGCCTCGCCGGGCGCGCGCCTGCCCGAGCGCAAAATCGGTTTTCTGCTGTCACGGTTGGGCGGTGGCGGGCCGGCGGACCACTGGTTCACAGGCTACGACCATCAGCTCCGCTTGCAGCGGCGCTATCGCGAGCTGGCCCAGCGCGAAATGGAGCTGGGCCGCCACCGCCGCGCCGCCTACATTCTGGCGGAATTGCTGGGCGACCTGCGCTCGGCGGCCTCGGCGCTGGAGCAAGGACGCTATTTTCACGAAGCCGCCCTGATCTATCGCGACAAGCTCGACGAGCCGTGGGCCGCGGCCCGCTGTTTCGAGCACGGCGGCGATTTTGACGAGGCAGTCAGAATCTATGTCGAACGCGGCGAGCTGGAGACCGCTGGCGATCTGCTGGTAATCATCGACCGCGCGGCGGAAGCCGCCGAGCTTTATCGGCAAGCCGTTGCAAAGGCACGCAACGCGGGAGATTACGAGCGGGCCGCGCGGCTTTTGGAAGAGAATCTTCACTCAGTTGATGAAGCGACCGAGACCCTGGCCGCTGCCTGGCCCCACTCAGCCCAGGCGGGAACCTGTCTGCGGTCGCTCTTTAAGTTGTTCGGACGCCACGGTCGCCACGCTGATGCCTCGCGGTGGGTCGCCCGGTTGAAGAACGAGACGGCCCCCGGGCGCGCGCTCGATCTGCTGACCGATACGCTGCCCGGCCTGGCCACGGGTTATCCCGATCGCACCGTGCGCGCAGAGGCTGCCGACGCCACGCGCGCGCTGGCCGGCGCCCGCCTGCAATTATGCGGGCACGACGAGACTGAGCGATGGATGATCGCCGTGCGGTCGCTCGTGCCCGAAGACGAATTGCTGGGCCGCGACACGCAGCGATGGCTCGATCGCGATTCTCGCCAATTGACGACGCGGAAAGCGCCGCGCGGACAAGTACACATTGCGCCGCTGAATAGCTTTCGGTTGCCTGGGGCGGAGTGGTGGCAGACCGCGGCGGCGTGTGCTGGCGGCTTTTTCGCCGCGGGCTATGGGGCGGCCGGCGCCGTCGCGGCCTGGGTTGGCTGGGATGCTCAATCGCAGTTCCTCCATTGGCCCCTGCCACTGGCCGAGTTGGGGCGACCGGTCATCGCGTCGCCGCCCGATGCGCGACAGGCGACCTTATTGGCGGTGCTCGGGCAAAGCCGCCGTTTAGAGTGGCAGACGTTTCCCGCGCTCGATCGTAAGAACCGTGCCGCGCCCGCCCGCATTGGCACGCCCGAATGGCTCGACGACAACGTCTTGGCGATCGCATGCAGCGACACGGGTATCTACTGGTCGATCGATGATCGACTGGTGCTCAACGCGGTGCAAGGCGGCAGCGTGGCCCTGAGCACCCGCCAGTTGTCGCTGGAAGAATTGGGCTTTCACCCGCGCGACGACAACGACCCGCGCGAGACGCCCCCGTTGATCGCGGCCCGCGGCGATCGCGTAATCATCGCCTGGGGCCGAACGCTGGCGATTGTGCAAGGTCATCGACTGACCCCGCACGATCTGGGCGGCTGCGCGCGGCGACTTGCACTGACGCGCTCGCCCCTGCCGCTGTGTGTGGCGATCGGTTTTGAAGATCATGGCGCCGAGTTGCTCTGGCTCGACTCGGCCACGCCGGCGCTGACCAGGCTGGCCGATCGCCTGCCGCAACCCGAACTGGCCTGGACGCGCGACGGTTATCTCGTGTCGGTCTACGGCCGCGACATTCGCGTTTATGCGGCAGGCGATCGCAACGTAGTCGAGCGCTGCCGGTTCGATTGCGGTCTGAATTTGCCGGTGGCGCTCTTGCCCGGCGACGCCGCCGGCGAATTCGGCATTTTGACCGCCAGCGGCGAAGTCAAGCGGTTTCGGATTGAAGGATGAGGGCTCGGCAATCCTTCGCAGGAAGGTCATCCAACGAACGGTTACCGATAAAACGCGGCAATTGACCGGCTAATGCGCCTTGGCCAGCTCGGAACTGAGATAATCGACCGCCTTTTGCAACTGGCGATCGACGAATCCGGCCGCGGCCACCTCTCCATTGGGCGAGCCGCTGGCCGGCGGCGGAGATTTGCCGGCCTCGCTCGCGGTGGTGGCCTGTCCGGTAGCATGATTCACGGTCAAAATGTCACGGTCGCGGCGATAGAGCTGCAGTTGCAAGAACTCGCGATCGTCGAGCTTGAGTTCATAACCGGCGTCGGGCATCACGCCCCATTCGTCGCTCTCCTTGGCATCGGGAAAACGGTGAATGTTGTGCCCGTTGGGCCGCTGGTAGCTGGCCGTGGTCAGCTTCAAGATGCTTTTGCCCCCCTCGAGATCCATCACGGTTTGCACGCTGCCCTTGCCCCAGGTGCGTTCGCCCACGACGATCGCCCGCTTATGGTCTTGCAGCGAGGCCGAAACGATTTCGCTGGCGCTGGCGCTGGCCCGGTTCACCAGCACGACCATCGGAAAGCCCTCATACGTGTCGGGCTTGTGGGCGCTCCACGTTCGCTTGGGGCTGTTGCGTCCCGACGTGCTGACGATTTCTCCTTCGGTCAGAAACATGTCGGCCACCGCGATGGCCGAGCCCAGCAAACCGCCGGGATTGAACCGCAGATCGAGCACCAGCCCGCGAACGTTTTCTTTTTTCAACCGGTCCATTGCCTTTTTCAGTTCGCCCTGCGTCTCGCGGCCGAACGACACGATACGGATGTAACCGATTTTTTTGGCCGGATCGAGCATGAAGTCCCATTCGTCGCGGTCGTTGCGCCGATCGCCGAGGATGCTCTCCATCTGAATCAGCTCGCGCGTGACGGTCATTTTCTCGATGCCCGCTCCGCCCGGATGCTGCACCTTGAAGGTCACACTGCTGCCGGGCTCGCCCTTGAGCCGCCGCACCGCTTC
>DASVHB010000540.1:0-2837 GCA_036379195.1 Pirellulales bacterium | reverse complement strand
GCCGTGGCTATGAAGATCTAAGCGATCGGCTCGATCTGCTCGCGGGTTTGTACCATGACAACGGCGATCTCGACCGGGCCATAAACGCTCTGCAAGAGTCCAAGCAACTCTGCGAGCAACAATGCCTCGAATTTGACGGCGGCGACATGTTGGACGAATACTTGGTCGAATCCGAGGCACGGTCAATCGATGCCGGCGCCGTTCCGCAACGCGGCGGCCGGCGAAAGAATGGGCGTAATGGACGGCCGCGGTCCAAGGCGTAAACTGCCCCTCCGGGGCATCGCCAAGGCTCTGCCCCAGCCACCAAACCAAACATCGAATAGCCAATAAAATGTTCGCCGTGTTCGGCATCGGACCTATTGAACTTCTCATCGTTGGCGTCGTCGCGTTGCTGATTTTTGGAGTGCCAATCATCGCTCTTGTTACCCTGGTCGCCTGGTTCACGAAGAAAAAAAGAGAATGAATTGCCAAGACTACTTGTATCGCCATCACGATCCCAAGCAGCTCAGCCGCCGCTGGTTTCTGCAAGAGTGCGGCGTGGGGCTGGGCGGGCTGGCGCTCGGCCAATTGCTGGCCGGAAGCGCGGCCGCCTCGCCGGTTGCCGGCCCGCTGGCGCCCAAAACGCCGCATTACGCGGCCAAGGCCAAGAACGTCATTTTTCTGTTCATGGCCGGCGCGCCTAGCCACCTGGAGCTGTTCGACAATAAGCCGCAGTTGGCCAAGTTCGACGGCACGCTGCCTCCGCCCGATTTGCTCAAAGGCTATCGCGCGGCGTTCATCAACCCCAACTCGAAGCTGCTGGGACCGAAGTTCAAATTCGCCCGACATGGCAAATGCGGGGCCGAGCTATCGGAGCTGTTGCCGCACCTGGCCGAAGTGGCCGACGACATCGCGATCGTGCGGTCGATGACCACCGACGCCTTCAATCACGCCCCCGGCCAGATTCTGATGAGCACCGGTTCGCAGCAGTTTGGCCGCCCCAGCCTCGGCTCGTGGGTCACGTATGGCCTGGGCAGCGAATCGCAGGAACTGCCCGGCTTCGTGGTGTTCAGTTCGGGCAAAAAGGGCCCCAGCGGCGGCAACAGCAACTGGGGCAGCGGCTTTCTGCCCACGGTGTATCAAGGCGTACAGTTTCGCGGCAGCGGCGATCCGGTGTTGTATCTCTCGAATCCGCCCGGCATCGACCAGCCGCTGCAAGCCGCTTCGCTCGAATCAATCAGCCGGCTGAACCAAATGCGGCTCGACGTGGTGGGCGACCCGGAAATCGCCACCCGCATCAACTCATTCGAGATGGCGTTTCAGATGCAGGCCAGCGCCCCCGAGTTGATGGATCTGGCCGCCGAGCCAGAGCACGTGCTCAAGCTTTACGGCGCCGAGCCGGGCAAACCCTCGTTTGCCAACGACTGCTTGCTGGCCCGGCGGCTGGTCGAACGTGGCGTGCGGTTCGTCGAAATCTTTCATGAAGCCTGGGACCAGCACGGCAACCTGGTAAACGACCTGAAGCACAATTGTCAGGACACCGATCGGGCCGCCGCCGCCCTGGTGAAGGATCTCAAGCAGCACGGCCTGCTCGACGAAACGCTGGTGATCTGGGGCGGCGAGTTCGGCCGCACGCCCATGGTGCAAGGCGGCAACGACGGCCGCGACCACCATCCCAACGCGTTTACGATGTGGATGGCGGGCGGAGGCGTTAAGCCCGGCATCACGCTCGGCGAAACCGATGAGTTGGGCTTCAACGTGGCGCGCGACCGCGTACATGTGCATGATTTGCATGCGACGATTTTGCACCTGCTGGGATTCGACCACACGCGGCTGACCTATCGTTTTCAGGGTCGCGATTTCCGTCTGACCGATGTCGAGGGGCGGATTGTTGGCGAGCTCTTGGCGTAAGGGACGAGCAAAAAGATTCAGGGCAAAAAGATAAGAAGAGCAAGGCGATGTCGATTTCCCCCGCCAGCACGGATCTGTCGCCCAAAGATTGGTCCGGCTTCCTCACGCACATTCTGCCGCGCCAGGGAAGCTGGAGCGATGAGGAGTATCTGGTGCTCACCGAGCACACCAATCGGTTAGTCGAATTCACCGATGGCTTTTTGGAAGAGCTGCCCATGCCGACCGAGCGACATCAGGCGATGGTCGAGTATTTGTTCGATGAATTCCGGGCGTACATTAAGCCGAGAGGCGGTAAGGCTCGCTTCGCCCCGCTGCGTTTGCAAATCAGGCCGGGCAAATATCGCGAACCCGACGTGCTGCTCGTTTTGTCGGCCGCCGATCCGCGCCGGCAGGACCGGTTTTGGAAAGGGGCCGATCTGGCGGTGGAAGTGGTCAGCCCCGACAAGCCCGAACGCGACCTGGTGGAAAAGCCGGGCGATTATGCCGAAGGGGGCGTTCAAGAGTACTGGATCGTTAACCCCATTGACCAGACCATTCGCGTATTGCGGCTGGAAGGCTCGGCGTATGTCGAAACGGCAGCGTATCGCCGCGGCGATGCCGCAGTTTCTGCGCTGTTGCCGGGTTTTACGGTGGACGTGAGTGCCGTTTTCGATGCCGAGTAGCAGACGTCGGGCTTTCGGCATAGCGTCGCCATAATGTCAGATCGCCGAAGTCGCGAAATCGGCTGTAGCCGTCGGTCGGGGAGGCTCCGACTGAAGTGACCAGCCAGCGGCCGCTCGACGCCGGGCCGCCGCGCGCGATGCGCCGATCGAGGGCCAGCTCCAGCATCAGATCGGTGTCGTCGGGAAGCGACTGCGCGGCCACTGGGCCGGCATCGCGAGCAACCTCGCTGGCCATCGCATCGATCGCCGCCCAACGCTGATGGTTTCGCCAGGCGCGCGGGGCAT
>DASVHB010000539.1:0-8293 GCA_036379195.1 Pirellulales bacterium | reverse complement strand
CAGCAGTGCCGCGCCGGCGGGCACGAACAGCCATAACACGCCAAACACCGGCGTCAGATAGCGCGGTCCCCAGTTCGGATCGCCGGCGAAGAAAGTCATCGTGGCGATGAAACACACAAACACGGCGGACGATAGACCGATCGTCAGCGCAAACCATTGCTCGCGCTGATACCAGGCAGCCAAGCCATAGCCAGCCAGGATCGCCGGAGGCCAATACCACAATGTGCCCACGCCGGGACTCAGCGTCAGCCCCAGCAAACCTGCCCTGAAATTACCAGGCCACATCAAGGCATAGCCCTTTTGCATCGCCTCGGAGTTGGCTGCCCAGGTCTCGGGCGGAAACTTATAAAGGTCGTACGCCTTGTAGGCGGCGATGCCTAGCGCAACGCCGCCCATAATGATGCCGGCGCGCACCAGCCGGGCGGGCGATGGTCTGCGACCATCCCAGCCGGCGGCCAATGCCGGCGCCGCGAACAGCGCCAAGGGCGGCTTGCAATTGAAGGCGATGCCCAGCAACACGCCCGATGCCACAGCGCCAATTTGTAGACATCGTAGACGGGTCCAAAAGCCGAGCGCGACGGCTGTTAGCGCGAACAGCGAGCCAAGCACATCGTCGAACGTCGTAGTGCCATAAAACCAAAGCGGCGTGCAGAACACTCCCCCCGCCGACCAGAGTAGTGCCGCCCGCTGCGATAAACCTGCCCGCAAGAACCACTGGGCATAGATCACGGCGGCCAGGCCACACAGGACCGCGCCGCTGAGTGAAAAGAAAAAATGGCGGCGGGCTTCGGACGTGGGGCCGGTGAAATCGGCAACCGCAATCGCAGCCGCGGCCACCGCGCTCTGCGGAAAGCGATAATTGGTGTACCGCTGGCCGCCGCGTCCGGGGAACACCGAAAACCAGGCATCGCGGTCGCGCACCACCGAATCGCCATGTTCGACCAGGCTGCGCCCCACCTCGTAGCGCGTGTAGCCATCGAGGATGTCGATGCGGCCCGGACCAGAGAGGGCGACGATGGATGTGATGGCCACGAACAATAAGCCGAGGCGGGTTCCCAATGCAGAGTGCGGAGCGGAGCCAAATGCGGAGTGCGGAGCGGAGCCAAATGCGGAGTGCGGAGTGCGGAGTGCGGAATAGTTCGTCGCAACGGCGGCGGCGTAACTAGAGGCCCGATCGTTGGCCTTCTGTGCATCATCAAGGAGGCTGTTCATCAAAATCAACTCCGCATTCCGCACGCCGCATTCCGCACTTTCCGCACGTCATTGGCCAGCTCATGAAACAGCTCCGCATACTGCATGGCGCAGCGGTCCCAGTCCCAATGGGCCTGTGCAAAGTCGGCGACGTCGGTACGCCGCGATTGCAACACATCGGGCGAAGCGAAGATTGCAGAAAGTCGCTCCGCGAAGCTTGTTGTGTTAGGCTCGGCGGTCCAGGCGACGGCATCGATGCCGGGGCAGCCGCTGGCGGTTTCGCGGCTGATGAGTGCCGGCGTGCCGCACGCCATGGCTTCTTGCACCACCAGCGGAAAGCCTTCGCCAGTGGATGGCAACACCAGCAAATCAGCCGCTCGATAGTAATCGACCAGCCGAGCGTGATCGACTCGTCCGATCGCCTTGACGTTGGGCAGTCGCCAGTCCGCCGGATCGCTGGGTCCCCAGCCGACGAAGAGCCAATCACACTGGGCGAAGCGCTCGGCTAAGGTGCGCAGCACCGCTAGCCCTTTTTTTTCGACAAACCGGCCGACAAAAAGCAGGGCGGGCCGGTCGTCGCGCAAACCGAGCATCTGGCGCAAGCGGCGCCGCTGGTCGGCGTCCGCCGGCTGGAAGTTATCGAGATCGACGCCATTGGGCGTCAGCAGCGGCGCTTGCTGAAAGGGCACAAAGGCCGAGAAGAACCGCCGCACCTGCTCGGCGATAAACACCGCTTGCGTGCAGCCGCCGAGCACGCAGCGAGCCAACGTATGGTTGGCTGTCCAGAGCAGACTGCGCAGCGCAATCGAACGGTACGGTATTTCGCCTACGTGTTGCGTGACAACGACCGGCTTTCCCAGCCGACGGGCTGCGTGGTACGCCGCGACGTTGCCCAGATAGAGACTGTCGTGCAAATGCACCACATCGGCGGCGGCCACCGCACGCGCCAACTCGCGCAGGCTCGCTGGCGTCCAGAGCGGATAGGGAAAACCAAGCCGCCGCTCGGCGACATTCCAGGCGCGCATGGGCAGCGGTCGAATGCCCTCGCGAAGCGACGGCGCGGGGCCGCTGGCCGCCCAGGTAATCTGGCAGTGATGATCGACGAGACGCGACGCCAACTCACCGGCGACGATTTCTACGCCGCCCTGGTGATCGGCGTAATAATGCGTGACCAATAATATGCGAAGTGCTTCGTCCATCGGGCCGCCTGCCGAAGTTATTCACCGTCTGCGCAAAGTCGCCTTTCGCTCCGCGAAAGTAGCGTGTCTGCCGCTTATCGCTCCGCGAAACGCGCCCTACTTTCGCGGAGCGAAAGGCGACATTACATTGCCGCCATTGTCCGGTCGGCGTGCTCCGCCGGTTCGTGGTCTAGAATCGCATGTTGCCACCGCAACACGTCTAGGGCCGCCTGGGGGGCGATGTCGCGCAGCGGCGCAATGCCTTGCACGGCGTCGAAAAAACGCTTGACGACTTCGTCGTTGCCGTACCGCAAGCGGCGGGTGACTAGCCGCCATCCCGAAGCAGCAAACCCGCACACATGCCCGCTCAACAGCCGCCACGAAGACCGCGCGATATCGCGGGCGGTGTGCTGGCCGTCGTTCGGCACAAAGTGCAGCACATCGCGAAAGATGTCGATGACCGCCATGCCTCGCTCGGTGAAAACGAACAAAAACCATTCGCTCACCGGCGCCTCGAAGTTCATGAAGAGCGTGGCGGGGCCACACTCCGCTTCGAACCTCGCCTGCACGATCGCCGGCGTCGAGCGCGGCTGGCGCGACGGCACAACCTGCGCATCACGCAGATCAAGCTGGCCTGCGAAAGCCCGCAGCAGATAGAGCAGGTGCGGCGACTCATCATAAAACAAGCCACCCGGCAGTTCTTCGTACCAACTTGGCAGCCGCCGCCGCTCGTTGCTCAACTGCAGGCCGTGCAGTCCGGTGACGCGGCCCCAACTGCCCGACTGCAACTGCCGCAGCGCCGCTTGCACTGATCGGGCGAATTGAAAATTGTGAACGACTGCCAGCACGCGCCGCTGATGTTCGGCCAGTTCAACCAGGGCTTCGCCTTCGGCGACCGTCAGGCAGAGCGGCTTTTCGACGAGCACGTGCTTGCCTTGCCGCAGCAACGCGCTGGCGGTTTCGTAGTGGCTCATGGGCGACACGCCGATGGTGGTTGCGTCGATCTCGTTTAACCAAGGCGCGTCGAGGTCGGAGGCAGCATATGACAGTTTGAACTTTTTGGCCATTGCGGTGGCTTGTTCGATTCGGCGATCGACAACGCCCAGGACCTGGCAGCGCCGACTGGCCAGCAGCGCCGGCAAATGCCGCGCGCCAGTCACCCAACCGGCGCCGACGACGGCGATCTTCAAGGGCGCGCGCCGGTGTTTGGCAAGTGCGGAGCCGGGGGCGGAGTCGGGGGCGGGGTCAAGTGCGGAATGCGGAATGCGGAATGCGGAATGACTGTCGTTGGCGCCAACGGCGCGTGAGTCACCGCGATCGCCCGGCGATGCATCAGCTTTGAAAGAAGTATTCATGAAATCAACTCCGCACTCCGCATTCCGCACTCCGCATTCTCCGGGACGTCACCAGCCAGCAAGCCGCTTCATCCAGTGAGATCGGTTCGTCATCAAGCACGCGAAAGCCCACCAGCCAGGCAAGTAGCGGCGCGGCGCCCGACCAGCCTCGAGGCAACGACCGCCGCAATGCCAACGACCGCTGAATGGCAATCGGTTGCTGACGACCCCTGCGCAGGCGGTAAAGCAGGCCGCCGGTCCAGTTGCTCCAGGTCTCCCAGCGTTGGATCTGGCGGCGCGAAAGGTAGCCGCGGATTTCAGGCGGCTCGAAACCGGCCGCGGTGAGCTCCTCCGCCCATTCTTCGGCCGACCAATAGTTGACGTGTGCCAGTCGCCGGTCGAGTTCGGCCAGATAGCTTTCGCGGCTTTGGCGGCTGAACCTGCCCGGCCCGCGCAGTAGCCGATGGAAATGCGGCGAAGGCACCGTGGCCGCCAACAGCCCGCCGGGCTTGAGCAGCCGTGCCGTTTCGCGCAGCGTCGCCGGCAAATCGGGAATATGCTCCAACACGCTGTTGGCGAAGGCGAAATCAAACGCGGCATCCGGCTCGGAAATGCCGTCGGCGCCGCAGGCGTGCACCGATCGGTAAATGCCGGTGGCCAGGGCGGCCGCCGCTTCCGAAGGGTCGGGGTCGACGCCCACCAATCGCCATTGAGCTCTGGCCCGATCGCGCAGGATGCGGGTCAACTGGCCGTCCCCGCAGCCAAGGTCGAGTGCGGTTCCCGCGGGCGGTAACGATTGCGCCAGTTCGGCCACTTCGATCGCTCGCCACAGGTTGGTCGCCGGCTGGAAGGGGGCCGCGCGCATCAACTGCCTCAACAGATCGCGCCCCGCGCACGGATTGGCATGCCAGCTTGCCGGGTCGCGGTCGGGAACAACGGCCGACTTCATGCAAGTCAAATCGGAAGGATTATTCGTGTCGTGCGGTGCGCAGGCCCCATCTGACATCGGTCCGGGCAAACTCGGGACTCTACGAAAACCATGCGGGCCTGACGCCACCGAAATATTTTCGGAATTGTTAAAGCCGGCGATTTGACAGCCTGCGGAATTGAACTAGGTTTCCAATACAGAGATGGACGTGTTCACGAAAGTCTCTGCGAGGCCTGCCGCCTCTGCATCCTCGACAAGGGCAAACCGGTCGCAAGGCCGGGACGCAAAGCCAAGGGCCAGTCGGGTCCGCCCGACCGGAAGCCTGGTTGCCGAAAGGGTGTTGATCGGCCGTCTGATTCGTCGGGCGGCGTGAAAGCATTTCCGATCACTTCGCCGAGGGCAAGGTGCGAGTAACTCAAACGTGGGTGGCTGCGCGACGAGCAGCAGGCCCGCCGGTGTAAGCCGGCGGCACGTCGTGGGCGCCCGGGTAATTACTTGGTATTGGTCAGCCAGCGGCCGAGCTTATCTTAGCGGCCACGGGCTACCGAAAAACATCGGAGGATGCCATGAAGTCTCTCGCTCTGAAGGTGCAACGTTTCCTCGTTTCGGAAGACGGCCCAACCGCGGTTGAGTATGCCGTGATGCTGGCCCTGATCGTGATCGTCTGCTTGACGGCGATCGGCTCGATCGGCTCGAAAGCCAACACCACGTTCACCAACGTCGCCGCCTCGCTGGGCGGTGCCAGCTAAGCGAAACGGGCGTCGCGGCGGCGCTCGCGCCGCCGCGAACGGGGCAGCGCCTATTCGATCCCCTCGGAGTCTGACGACCGGATTCCGAGGGGATCTTTTTTGGGAGATGGGGAGATGGAAGAGGAAATGGGGAGATGGGAAGTCAAAATGCAAAATGCGAAAGTCAAAATACAAAATGGGTTGCCTCAGCCCCATTGTTAGGTTTGCATTTTGCATTGTGCCTTTTGACTTCGGCCTCCCGATCGGCGCGCACTTCGTTGTCCCGTCATTCCCTACGTCATCTCCTCATCTCTTTTTCATCTCCCCATTTCCTTCTCATCGGCTTCACGCTGCTCACGGCGGCGGCGCTTTGTGGCGCGCGGTCGCTGGTTGTTCCGCCGCGCGACTTGCCGGCGCCCTTGGGATTGCTGCTGATGCTGGCGGGAGTGGCGGTCTATTATCGCCGGCGAGGCGAGGCTGCATTCGTGCTCACCTTGACCTCACTGGCGCAGATTGTCGCGTTTGTCACTTCCTTTATTGTGCTGATGTACGCCGTGGCCACGCTGGCGCGTCCGCTGGTCGATCGGCAGCTTGCGGCCTTCGACACCTGGTGCGGCATCACAGCGCCGGCCGTGCGTCAATGGGCCGACGCGCACCCGTCGTTCAATTTGTTGTTGAACTTCGCCTACGATACGCTCTTGTATCAAACGGCGTTGGTACTGATCGTGTTGGGACTGGGTAACGATCGGGCCGCCCTCGAAAAGTTTCTGGTATCGTTCATGCTCGCGGCGATGATCTCGCTGGGACTGTTCGCGATTTTTCCCGCGGATGGCCCGTTTGTGACTTACGGCTTCGCCCCGTCAGTCGATCAAGCCCAGTTTCTCGATCATTTTCGGGCGATGCGCGACGGCACGCGAACCCTGGCCACCTATCGGGGCGCCGAGGGATTGATTACGTTCCCCTCGTTCCATGTCGCTTGGGCGATCGTGATCACCTGGTCGCTGCGGCGCCGCCGCCGGCCGCTGTTCGTGGGAGTGCTCGCCCTGAATCTGCTGGTCGTCGCTTCGACCATGACCACCGGCTGGCATTATTTTGCCGACGTGCTGGGCGGCGCGGCGGTCGCCACTGCCGCGATCGCCGTGGCGAGTTTCCTAGCGGCTAAAGATTCACTTAGAGCGACCGCTTGTACTGCGTCGGCGTCCGCATTAGGTTGAGCGAGACGCTTTTAAGATGCCAGAACCTGCGCGAGGGCCGCCGTCGTGCCCACGGCCTGCCCACATTGCCACGAACCGATTGAATCGACCGGCCTGTCGCTTAGGTCGTGCGGGCATTGTGGCGGTATCCTGCCCCGCGCAGTCGCCGCTTCGGACATCACGATCGACTACGTGCCCGGCGGTGCTGAGCCAGATTCTCCTCCGATCGGCACGGCGTCCACGCTCGTCTTGCACGATCAAGACCGGCGTGTTGGCGATTACCGCCTGGTGCGGTCGCTCGGCGAAGGAGGCATGGGAATTGTCTGGGAAGCCGAGCAGGCCGGAACCGGGCGCCGTGTGGCCTTGAAATTGATTTCGCCGCGATTGCAGCCCACCCCCGAAACCGTCGAGCGATTCTTGCGCGAAGGGCAGTTGGCCGCGTCGGTTTCGCATCCGCGTTCGACGTTTGTGTTCGGGGCGGGCCAACAAGACGGCCAGCCCTACATCGCCATGGAGCTGATGCCCGGCCAGACGCTGAAGGATTTGCTCGACCGCGATGGCCCGCTGCCGGTCGAGCGCGCGGTCGACTACGTCCTGGATGTAATCGATGGTTTGGAAGCGGCCCACGCTCAGGGCGTCGTCCATCGGGATGTAAAGCCATCGAACTGCTTTCTCGATACGGAAGGCCGAGTCAAAGTAGGTGATTTCGGGCTATCGAAATCGCTGATCGCCGACTCCGAGCTGACGCGCTCGGGCGCGTTTCTCGGCACACCGCAGTTTGCGGCGCCCGAGCAGGTGCGTGGCGGCGCGGCGACGCCGGCAACCGACGGCTATGCGGTGGGCGCTACCTTGTTCTGCCTGCTGACGGGGCGTGGGCCCTTTGTCGGCGAAGCGGCGGCCGTCATCGCCCAGATCATTTCCGATCGCGCGCCACCGTTGCGGACGCTGCGATCCGACGCGCCGCGGACGCTCGAACGAGTCGTCGCTCGCACGCTGGCAAAAGAGCCCGCTAGGCGATTTGCCGATCTAACGCAATTGCGGCAGGCGCTGGCGCCGTTCGCCACGAGGGGATCCTCCATTGCCTACGTGGGCCGGCGGCTGGCGGCTTATATGTTCGACGAGATCGTGCTCTCGCTGGTCATGACGACCGCGCTCGTTGCCATCCTCACCGCGGTAATGGCGCTGTCGAACCACCTGCTTCGGGGCATACTCGCCAACGATCCGCATCGTGTGGTGGCCTACATCCAGATCGTGGAAGTCGGCCTCATGGTGGGCTATTTTGCGTTTTTCGAGTCGCGCTGGGGATGCGGCCTGGGGAAGCGGTTGCTCGGTCTTAGGGTCGTTGGCCCGAACGGCGAACCCCCCGATTACGCTCGATCGCTGCTGCGAGCGGTGTTTGTTCCGGGCGCGTTAGGTCTGCCGCTACTGACGCCTATCTTATCGCTTTTGCGCGTTTCTGATCCGACGGTTTCGGTCGCTGGCCTCGACGTCACGAAATGGTTGCCGACCATTGCGCCGACGGCCTTTACCCTGTTGTGCATGGTCACGATGCGCAGTCGCAACGGAAATCGAGGGCTGCACGAATTAGTCAGCGGAACCCGCGTGGTAACGCCACAGCGGACGGCGGCGGCACGGCGGCGGCGATTGCCTGTGATGGCGCCGGTCGTGGCCTCGTCGATTGCCTTCGGCCCGTTCCGCGTCACCGGCAAGCTGGGCATGAGCGGCTCATCGAGCGTTTGGC
>DASVHB010000538.1:0-5356 GCA_036379195.1 Pirellulales bacterium | reverse complement strand
GCGGCAGCTTCGTTCTCGGACTACCGTGCCCACCGAAGCTAAATAACCGAATCTCTGGTATCTTAATGATTCAGGCTCGATTGAGCTTTACTGACCACCTGTGACAAAGGATGCAGAATGCCGAAGCGCACGGGTTAGTGTGGGGCGCCCTGTTTGGCGCGTCCGGGGGCGGGTGCGCATGCGAAGCAGAACGCCACGCGTCAGCATCGGCTACGGCGTCGGCACGGCGGCGATAAACCGTCCGCCGCTTTCATACCAGCCTTGTGGCGTGAACCGGCAGCGATGCACGTCGAGCAGAAAACTCAGCCCGCGGCCATCGCCCCCGCGCGCGTCACCTTTGTCGAGCGAGACCACCACCAGCCGTTGCGGCAGCGGTTCGGGATGGAAAAACCCCAGCCCGCGTTCCGAAAGGTGTTTGCCCACCACGGTCAGCGGCGGGCCGGCTGGCGTGCGGCCATCGCGCCGCATGGGGCGCAGCGTGATCAGCCGCGGATACGGGTAACGCTGATCCGTCCGGCGTTCGACCAAGTGTCCGCCCGGATACACCGCCGACAGCAGCTTCCAGACTTGCTTACGCACGGCATCGTCGTTTTGACGACCGTCGACGGGCGAGCCAACCGGCTCGCAAACCAAGGTGCTCATGGCGTCCTGCGAGAAAAGAACAGATTGCCCGAATCGGCCAGACGTGTCGCGGGGCGCGGCAGACGAGAACCACCGACCCTAAGGGTTCTCTAGCTCAGAAAGCGGTCGCGGTCAAATCGCACCGTTTTAACGGGCTGGCGGCGTTGATATACTGATCGCCCATGGATCTTCTCGACCCGCCTTCGCCCGATCAGCAACTTGCCGAAGACGACCTGGCCGACACGCTGCTGTTGTCGCTGGTGTCAGGCATTGGGCCGCGGCTAAGACAAGCGTTGCTCGAACGTTTTGGTTCGGCTCGGGCGGTGTTTGCCGCGCCGGCCAGTTTGCTGCGCACCGTGCCGGGTATCGGCGTGAAACTGGCCGGGGTTTTGTCGCGGGCACGGCAAGAGATCGACGTAACCGCCGAGATCGAGCTTTGCCGCAAGCACCAGATTGCGATTGTGCCACGGGCCGATGCGGCGTACCCACGGTCGCTGCGAGAGATTGTTGATCCGCCTGGCGTACTTTTCGTTCGCGGCGAGCTTGCGCCGCGCGACGCTCTGGCCGTCGCGATTGTCGGCGCGAGACACGCCACGCGTTACGGCCTGGCCCAGGCAGAGCGGCTGGCGGCCAGTCTTTCGCGGGCGGGGCTGACGATTGTGAGCGGCCTGGCCCGCGGTATCGACGGCGCGGCCCACCGCGGCGCGCTGTCTGCCGGCGGGCGCACCATTGCGGTGCTGGGCAGCGGGGTGCTGAACATCTATCCGCCAGAGCATCACGACCTGGCCCAACAAGTAATGCGTCAGGGCGCGGTGCTCAGCGAGGCGCCGGTGCGAGCGGCGCCAATGAGCGGCATGTTTCCGCAGCGCAACCGGCTGATCAGTGGCATGACGCTGGGCGTGGTGGTGGTCGAAGCCGCGCGGCAAAGCGGGGCGCTGATTACGGCGCGGCACGCGTCGGAGCAGGGACGCGAGGTCTTCGCGGTGCCCGGCCGCGTCGATAGCCGCATGTCGCACGGCTGCCACCAGCTTTTGCGCGACGGCGCGAAACTGGTCGAAACGCCTGAAGACGTGCTCGAAGAGCTGGGTCCGCTGGTGGCGGCGGCGCCACGAGACGATGGGCCGCCGGTGCGCCACCCCGCCGAACTCTTACTCAACGAGGTCGAGCAGGCTGTGCTCGAAGCGGTTCACGACGAGGCGACCTCGATCGACCAGGTGGTGGCGACCAGCGGCCTGCCGCCACAGCAAGTATTGGCCACGCTCAGTGTGCTTGAAATCCGGCGGCTCATTCGGCGAATCAGCGGCAGCCTGGTCGCCAGAATTTGAGCCTCGTTTTTTTGTACGGATCGGCGGCGAATCTGCCACTATTCCATACAGGCACGATGTCCGACCGTCCGAACCGCTAGCCCGCATTGCGCACCCGTTCACACCAAGCGCGAAGCGCAAGCGAGGATCGCCATTGAAGTTGCCTCGCTTGCGCGTCGGGTTAGTGTGGGGCGCGCTGTTCGCCGGTTCCGGGGGAACGTGCCCGATGCGGGCTTGCCCCGGCAGCGCTCCCTTGGGCCGGGGCTTCCTTGGGGCCGGGGCTTCCACGGGCTGGCTGATGACTGCCCGGCTTGGCCGGCCACAATGGCCGGGGCTACCGCACCGACCAACCCCAACCCCCAACCCCCAACCCCCAACCCCCAACCCCCAACCCCCAACCCCTCCCATGCGCCTCACACTTCGCACCATGCTGGCCTTCATGGACGACATTCTCGAGCCCGCAGACGCTCGAGATGTCGGCAAGAAGATCGAAGAGAGCGAATTTGCCACGACCCTGATGCACCGGATGCGCGATGTGACGCGCCGCCTGCGCATCGGCGCACCGAAGCTGCACGGGCGTGGCCTGGGGCTCGATGCCAACACCGTGGCCGAATATCTCGACAACACGCTTCCCTCAGAGCGTGTCGCCGAGTTTGAAAAAGTGTGTCTGGAGTCAGACGTTCATCTGGCCGAAGTGACGGCGGCTCACCAGGTTTTGGCGCTCGTGTTGGGCGAGCCGGCCGAGGTCGAGACGACGGGCAAGCAGCGGATGTATCGGCTGCCGAGCGATGCCGAGGCATTGGCCCGTCGCGACGCGGTGACCAAGCCTTCCGATGGGGCCGATCGACGGCGGCGGCGCCGCAAGAAAAAACGCCGCCAGGTGGAAGTGCCCGACTATTTGCGCGAGCCGGCCGAACCGCAACGTCGCTCGCGGCGGCCGCTGGTGGCGTTGCTGGCGTTGCTTTTGATCGGGGCCGCCGCATACGGCGGATACGTATGGGTCGAAAACCACCCCGATCAGGTTGCCTTTTGGCGTGGCGGCGACGTTCATGCCGACGGGGGCGGGGCCGAGATTGCCGGCACGCCGGCGGCCAATGCTGACCAGGCGGACAACGCTAACCAGGTGGAGAATGGCACGCCAGGCCCGACTGCGAACAACAACAATAACAGCGGCAAGGCAACCGCACCTGCTGATGCGGCGACGCCGCAAGCGGCCAACGAAAGTACCGTCGACCAGCCCGAGAAAGCGCAAGACAAGTCGCGCGATGAATCATCTGCTCCGCCGCCTTCACATCGTGAGGGCTCGCCGGAGGCGCAGACCGGCGATGCTGAAGATTCAGCGGAGCCAGTGGCGCCGCCCTCAGACGCCGGTGCGCGACGCGTGCCACGCGCCAGTGACCAAGCCACCAACAAAGCTCGGCCGCCGCGCGCCGATACTCCCAACGACGACGACGAGCCGGCGCCCGCGGGCGAAGGCGCAGGCCGGCTGATTTCGGAACATGATGTGCTCGTTCGTTTGTCGGGCAAGCAAGTTCGCCGCGTCCCGGCCCGCGGCACGGTCTACGTCGGCGAGTCGCTCGTGGCGCTGCCCGCCTACCGTCCCAGCATCGTTCTGCCCAGCGGGATGACGGTGCAGTTGTATGGCGGTGCGCAAGCCAAAGTGGCGGCGCTCGACGGCGACGGAGTGCCCGAGATTCATCTCAACTCCGGTCGTCTCGTGTTGCTCTCCGCCGCGCGGCCCGAGCTGCGCGTGCGGCTGCGCGCCGGAGACCAAGTGGGAACGGTCACGTTTGGTCAGGAAGACGCCGTGCTGGCGGTCGAAGTAATTCACCGCGTTATCGACGGCAACGACCCCGAGCAAGAGCCGGCGCCGGTGCTCGTCGATTTGTACGTGGTCAGCGGCGAAATCGCCTGGCAAGGCGAGCAAGGCGAGTCGGAAACCATCCGCGGCAAGGCGCACTGGCCGCTGGGACGCGGCGCGCCCGCCGGCGGCAAAAAAGCCGAAGACTTGCCGGTGTGGATCGAAGAGAACGATCTGACCCCCATCGAGCGACGGGCCGCCGCCGCGGTCGAAAGCCATCTCCATGCCGATAAACCGGCCGGCCCCGTCCTGGTCGATCTGCTGGCGCATCGCATGCAAGAAAACACCATTCTGGCGGTGCAAAGCCTGGCGTTGCTCGGCGAGTTCGAGCCGCTCGTGCCGTTGCTCAACGACCCCACTCGCCGGCGATTGGACAACAGCGACATCGTCAGCCTGCGGGCCGCGGTGGCCCGCGGACCTGACTCCGCCGCCCAGGTCCGCCAGGCTTTTGAAAGCGTCCGCGGCGAAAAACAAGGCGGCGAACTGTATCGAATGCTATGGGGCTATAGCCCAGAGCAGCTTGAAGAAGGCGGCGCCGCGCAGTTGATCGAATGGCTCAGCCACGAAGATCTCGACTACCGTGTGCTTAGCTTCTGGAACCTGCACCACATCACCGGCTTCAGCTACTATTACAAGCCCGAGAACACAGAGGCGAAGCGTCGCACGCCCGTTCAACGCTGGCGGCAAAAACTCGAAGCGGGGCTGATTGCGCCGAAGGCGGAGCCTGCCGAGCCGAAACGCCCAAGCAAGTGAGGTAAGCCAACCGCTCAAGGCGCCTTAAAATCGCGAATCAGCCCGCCGTCGTCATCATAAAGCTCAAGCACATGCTTCACGCCTGCCTCGTTGAGCACGCTCGAAAGTTGCGACACCAATCGTTCTGCATCGGCCGCCGACCCACCAACCCCACCATTGAATAGGAACTCACCGCTGCCGAGCGGCTCAGTTTCAAAGCTGGCCCATTCGGTCTCGAATTGGATGATTTCGTGACCATCGTACCCTGACTTTCGCCAGCGGGCCGCGCCGTCTCCGAATGCGTCCTGAAGCGCGCGCCAAAGCGGCCATAAGCCCTTCGGCGCTTGAACGACACCATAGACATTGTTGCCATCGGGAATCATGCAGCCGCTTTTCAGGTGCCTTAGTGCCTATCCCAGAACCGGTGGGCAGGCGGGACGCCTACACCACAATGCCGGTTCTGGGATAGGCTCTTATTTTGCGGCCTCGTCGGCGTCGATGACGCCGTTGGCATCGGCGTCGAGCTTTGCGAAGGCGGCGCGCGGGCCGAGAAACTCGCGCGGGCTGACTTCGCCGTCGTCGTTGCGGTCCATCTTCTGAAACCAACCGGGGCCTTTTTTCGTGGCCGTGCGCACGCGCTTCTCGCGGTTGATCGCCCGGCGCTCGGCCTGAGCGCCCGCCGCCGTGTTGCGCGATAGCTCCAGCAACAATTGCTGCGGAATTTCGTCGGCCGACAGCCGGCGATCGTGGTTGGCGTCGATCTGCGACAAGATTTCGGCCGCGTTGTGCAGCTCGCGCGTGCTCAGGCGATAGTCGTGGTTGGCGTCGAGATGGTGAA
>DASVHB010000537.1:0-3031 GCA_036379195.1 Pirellulales bacterium | reverse complement strand
GACTAAGGCACGAACATTCTTCCGATTTGAGCGGTCGCCCGCGGCTGGTCAACGATTTACGGGCTAGTTCTAGTTCGAGCTAGTTGCGGAAGTGATAGTCGCCTCATCAAGCGTGCGGACGACTACCTCGTGTCTGGGGGATTGAGTTGCGCGCAGAGCATGCCGCGTGATTCAACTCAATCGCTCGGCCGCAGCCAGAATTGAAGCTGAGCCACGCCGTCGATCTCGAAATGCTCGATCCGCAAAGCATGTGTGCCGGCGGAAAGGGTAACTTCGGCGGTGTTTTCTGTCGGCGGGTGCCACGCCCAGTTGTCAATGGCCGTTTGCCCATCAATCAGCACGCGGACTCCGTCGTCCGATACGGTGCGCAGCTCGTATTTGCCGGCGAGCAAATTGATCTGGGCGGTCGAAACGGTGGCGAAATAATCGTTTCCCACGCGCTCGCTCGGACGGCCGCCGCCCCAGGAAAAATCGATCTTCGACGCGCGGCGCTCGTCCAACACAGCACCGGCCACGACCGCCGCCCAGTCGGCGGGCGGTTTTCGCGGCCCCGCGCCCTGCCAGAGTAAAACGTCACGTTCCAATCGGCGTAAAGCAACAGCCCGCTGACGGGGATCGCTTCGCGTCGCTCAGGCAGCTTGAGCGAGAACGCGAAGCGGTGCATTTGCTTGCGGTCGGCCGAAATCTTCAGCGTCGCCGGCAATTCTCCTTGCAGCGGTGAAACATGAACATCGTCCGTGATGTCTTGCACAATAAACGGCGTGGGCGGCCCGAAGATGCGCAGCTCGCCATCGCCCCAAAACACAGGCTGCTCGGGCGACACCTTGACCCGCGAAAAATCATACGGCCCCCATTCATCGACGAAGATGTATCGCAAGCCGCGCAGAGCGCCCTTGGGCAAGAACGCATCTTGGCTGCCGGGCACGTCTGGCGCCTCGATCGCCGCATCGGGTGTGAAATCGAGTGCCAACGGCGCATCGACGGAGGCGATCTCATTGCGCGGCGGCTGGAGGACGCTTTCTCGCCGTTATCGTTCGTCCCAGTTGGTATCTTGCTGGCCGACCGCGCGGGCCGCTTCGACATCGCGGGCCAACTGCCGCTTCAAGTCGTCGATGCCGGCAAACTGCCGCACGTCGCGCAAGCGGCTGAGAAACTCGACTTCCACCGGCTCGCCATAGAGCGTCCCGTCGAAGTCGAGCAGATGCACCTCGATCTTGAGCTGCTGCTCGCCAAATGTGGGATTGCCGCCGATGTTGACCGCCGCGGCCCACCGCCCGGAGTTCACATACGCGGCGCAGGCATAGACGCCGGGCGCCGGCAACAGCGTGTCGATGGCGCCCAAGTTCGCCGTGGGAAAACCGATGGCCGCGCCGCGGCCCGCGCCGTGCGTCACCATGCCGCGAATGCGATAGGGCCGGGTGAGCATCTGCCGGGCGTCATCGACCTTGCCCGCCGACAGCAACGCGCGGATGCGCGAGCTGGAAACCACCGTGCCCTCGCGTTCGACCGGCTCGACGACTTCCAGCTCCAGTCCGGCTTCGTCGCTGAGCCGCCGCAGCAATTCGACGTTGCCCGTCCGGTTGTGACCAAAGAAGAAATTCGGGCCTTCGACCACGGCGCCGGCGGCCAACCGCTGGCACACGATGAGGTCAAAAAATTCCCGGTCGGTCAGTTGCAGCAGCGCCAGATCGGTGGGATAAGCGATCATGACATCGACGCCCAGCTCACCGAGCAACTGCGATTTTCGCTTGGTCCACGTCAACGGCAATGGGGCTTGTGCAGGCCGCAGCAGCCGGGCCGGGTGAGGATCGAACGTAAAAACCACCGACGGTCCGCCCGCGCGACGCGCCTGGGCGATCAATCGCTCGACGATCCGAGCATGCCCCAAATGCACGCCGTCGAAGTTGCCAATGGCGACGGCGCCGGCGCGAAACCCTGGCGGCAGTTCGGTGAGATGACGGAACAGCTTCACGGGCGGCGGCAGTCCGTAATCCTGGCGCGGGGAGCGCAAGCAAAAAAATGGTGGGCAAAAAAATGAATAGCGGAGGGCGTACTCAAATCAATCGCTCTTTCCATTTTTTTACCCCCTATGTTTTTGCCTTCATCGCCATGGCGCCGATTATCTTTAAAGGGAATGGAATGGTCAACCGGCTCGCCCGCGTCGGCTACCATATGGTATGGTTAAGAGAAGGAAACCGTTGGCGGCAATTTGTGCGAGCGCATGGACCAAAAGCAAATTTACCTCTCGCCCGATCTGGCCCATCGGCTGGCCGCGATCGACGTGGGCACCAATAGCATTCGGCTGGTTGTGGCCGAGGCCCTGCGAGCGGGCAATTACCGCGTGCTCACCGAAGAGAAAGAAACCGCGCGGCTAGGCAAAGACCTGGCCACCAGCGGACATTTAAATCCGGCCGCCATCGACCGCTCGCTCGAAGCGTTGCGGCGGATGAAGCAGATCGCCAACGGATATCAGGTGCGCGAGTTGCGCGTCATCGGCACCTGCGCCTTGCGCGAGGCCGCCGACGGCGGCGAGTTCTGCCGCCGCGCCAAGCAAGAGACCGGGCTAGAGATCGAAGTCATCAGCGCCCAGCAAGAAGCCCACCTGGCGTTCTTCAGCGTGGCCCGCAGTTTCAATCTCGAAGGCAAAAACGTGGCCGTGGCCGACATCGGCGGCGGCAGCACCGAAATCATTCTGGCCTCGGGCAAGATGATCGAAGACGTGTACGCCACGCCGCTGGGCGCGGTGCGGATGACCGATCTGTATGTGAACGGGCAAGACCTGGCCAACGGCGGATTTGCCCAGTTGGTCGCCGGCATCGACCACGAGCTGCGGCGCTTCGCCAAAAAACTGATTCTCTGGCCGCACGTGCTGATCGGCTCGGGCGGAACGTTCACCAGCCTGGCCGAGATGGTGATGGCCGCCAAAGGCCAAACCGATCTGCCGCTGCGAGGTTATGAAGTCACGCACGCCGAGGTGGGCCACTTGCTCGACCGGCTGCGCAAACTGCCGCCCAAAGCCCGGCGGAACGTG